>JAGXAZ010000179.1 GCA_018971365.1 Gammaproteobacteria bacterium
CCACCCTCCCTTATCATAGGGAGGGGGAAGATACGTGGGAGCGGCCGTCCCGGCCGCGATACTCTTGTCCTAGAGATCAATCGCGGCGATTATCGCCGCTCCCACAAAATCACCGCTCCTACACATACGGTCCCAATCCAACTGCACTCTTGTGGGAGCGGCCGTCCCGGCCGCGATACTCTTGCCGCTCCCACAATATCAGCGCTCCCGCCGGCCCAATGCAACTGTATTCCTGCGGGGGCGGCCACATAGATTACTCATCCTCCTTTGGAAAGGAGGGTGAAACTCATGGTGAGCGTTTACCGCGGCACTCATGCCGCGGGTTCTGGAACAGCGGGTGCACCGCCGTCTTTGCGCAGGACTTCCAGCAGATGCAGGCGCCGGCTGTCCGCGCGCAGCACCTTGAAGCGCAGGTTGCCGATCAGGGTTTTCTCGCCGCGTTTCGGCAGGTGGCCGAAGGCATGCGTGACCAGGCCGCCGACCGTGGCGTAGTCCGCATCGCTGAACGCGGTGCCGAAGTATTCGTTGAAATCCCCGATGGGGGTCAGAGCCTTGACCGTGTAGCGTTTGTCGGTGTGCTTGAGGATGCGGGCCTCGTCATCCACGTCGTATTCGTCGTCAATGTCGCCGACGATCTGCTCCAGTACGTCCTCGATGGTCACGAGCCCAGCCGCATTGCCGTATTCGTCGGCGACGATGGCCATGTGGTTGCGGCTGACACGGAAGTTCTTGAGCAGCACGTTGAGCCGCATGCTTTCCGGAACCACGGGCGCCGGCCGCAGATATTCCCGCAGATTGAACTGGCCTTCGGGGCTCTCCAGAAAATGTTCCAGCAGGTCCTTGGCAAGCACGATGCCGACCACCTGGTCACGGCTCTCGCCCACCACCGGAAAGCGCGAGTGGCCGGAGTCCACCACGGTCCCGAGCGCCACGCGCAGCTCCGCGTCCTTTTCCAGTACCACCATCTGTGCGCGCGGAATCATGATGTCGCGGGCCTGCATGTCCGCGACCTGCAGGACGCCTTCGAGCATCGCCAAGGCCTCGACGTCGAACAGGTTTCGCTCGCGCGCATCCTGCAGCAACTCGAGCAGTTCCTCACGGTCGCGCGGCTCGCCGGCCAACACCTGGCGCAGGTTATCGAGCCAGTTACGGAGTCCGGTGGGACGGTCGTTATGGGTGGGATCGGAGGAAGACATGGACATAACCGCGATTCAGGTGGTATCCGGCGCGATCAGCGCAAGTTTCGGAAAGTAGCTGCGGTAGCGGGAAGCGTCGCGCGTAAGCAGGGGCATGCCGGCCACGGCAGCATGCGCACCGATGAAAAAATCCGGCAACGGTGAGCGCCGTGTGCCGCCGGAACGCCGATAACGCAAAAAACACTTACCTGCCAGAAATGCAGCTTCCCAAGGCAACGGTTCGCGGCGCAACTGCTCCGGGGGCAGCGCATCTTCCAATGATTCAATGGTATCAAAACCGATGGAGACCTCGGCGTAGATGACCGGATTGATCACCAGCCCGGCTTGTTCCGCACACTCGGAGAGCTGTCGTGCCGACCACTCGTACCAACGTGCGTCCTCCTGCAATACATCCAGCAGGACATTGCTGTCCACCAGAACCCGAGAGGCGGAAATCATTCTGCCCGCGTCAGGGCCATAATCTCGTCGGTACTCAGGCGCCGGGTGCCCCTCCCGCGCATGCGGGCCACGAGCGCCGCACCACGGCGCGCCTTGCCCGCGGCCTTGCGCAGGTAAACCCGGCCACCGGTGACCGCGAATTCCACTTCGGTATCCGGCAGCAGACCAAAACGCTCGCGGATTTCCTGGGGCACGGTCACCTGCCCCTTCGCGGTGATTTTCATGACAAGCTCCTCAGTCTTACTCTTACAAGTAAGAGTAATGCGCAGGAATCCGCACGTCAACCATTCTCACCGTAAGGTGCCGGGAACCCAAGCTCAGTCAGGATGGAGGTTTCCAGCGGCTCCATCGCCTGCGCCTGGACCTCAGTTGCATGGTCGTAAGCCAGAAGGTGCAACGTGCCATGGACGGTGAGATGCGCCCAGTGGGCTTTCAGTGTTTTGTGCTGCGCTTTGGCCTCCCGCCGCACCACCGGCGCGCAAATCACCAGATCACCGAGCAACGGCGAGCGCACGCCGCGCGGAAGCTCCGCGGGAAATGACAGCACATTGGTGGCGTAATCCCT
>JAGXAZ010000063.1 GCA_018971365.1 Gammaproteobacteria bacterium
CGGCTCCAGTTACCTCATCAAACCCGGTCAGACCCTGGTGTTGGCCGCCCCGCAACGGGTGGTCGCGATGCGCGCTCCGACCCGACCCGCTGCGCCGAGCTCCGCCACGGCCGCGGCCACTGATTTCGCGCCGCCCGCGGGCCCACTGAATTGGGTCTGGCCCACCAGCGGTGCGGTGGTGCGGCTCTTCCACGCGGGCGATCCGCTGTCCAAAGGCATTGATATCAGCGGTGCGCAGGGCCAGCCGGTGTATGCCGCCGCACCCGGCAAGGTGGTGTACAGCGGCAGCGGCATCACCGGTTACGGCAAACTCATCATCATCAAGAACAGCGAGCAGGTTCTCAGCGCCTACGCCGACAACAACAGCATGCTGGTGCGCGAGGGTGACGCGGTGCAGTCCGGCGAGCGCATTGCCACCATGGGCCTGGATCGCAACGGCCATCCACTGCTGCACTTCGAAATCCGCTACAACGGCAAACCTGTGAATCCACTTGCTTACCTTCCGTCGCGCGGACACTTGCGCAGTGCGCCGTAAGGTTGGCAAGATTAACCCCCCGCGCCGTTCCGAGAACCTTTCCACCATCATGACCCACCGCGAGCGCGACCGCATGCCGGAGCCGGAAGAGGAAATGCTTCCCGATGCCGGGGCTGAGGAATCGCCGGACGGCGACAACCTGCTGGACGACGAGCAACAGGCGCCGGCACTGGGCGGCGAGGTGGCCACGGCCTTGCGGGCGGAACCCGCCGAACCTGAGCCGCAGTTCGGCGAGGACCAGCTGGATGCGACCCGCATCTACCTGTCCGAAATAGGCTATTCGGCGCTGCTCACCGCCGAGGAAGAGGTGTACTACGCACGCCGCGCGCTGCGCGGCGACGAGGCCGCACGCCGGCGCATGATTGAAAGCAATCTGCGCTTGGTGGTGAAAATCGCGCGCAAGTACATCAATCGCGGCCTGCCGCTGCTCGACCTGATTGAAGAAGGCAATCTCGGCCTGATTCATGCAGTGAAAAAATTCGACCCGGAACGCGGCTTCCGGTTTTCCACTTACGCCACCTGGTGGATACGCCAGACCATCGAGCGTGGCATCATGAACCAGACGCGCACCATACGCCTGCCCATTCACGTCATCAAGGAACTCAATCTTTACCTGCGGGCCGCGCGCAAACTCTCGCAATCGCTGGACCGCACGCCTTCACCCGAGGAGATTGCCGGCATGCTGGACAAGCCGCTGGCCGACGTGAAGCGCCTGCTGGGCCTGAACGAGCATATCGCTTCGGTGGATACCCCCATCGGCAAGGACGGCGACCGCATGCTGCTGGACGCCATTCCCGACGAGAACAACATCGATCCCTCTAACATCGTGCAGGACACCGATCTGCAAATCATCGTGGGACGGTGGCTGGCACGCCTCAACGAGAAGCAACGTGAAGTGGTGGAATTGCGCTTCGGCCTGAACGGTCACGACAAGGGCACGCTGGAAGAAGTCGGCGAGGCCATCGGCGTTACCCGCGAGCGCGTGCGCCAGATCCAGATGGATGCCCTCAAGCGCCTGCGTCAGCTATTGCAGGCGGAAGGCCTGTCGGAAGAATCCCTGTTTGAATAGCGGTGTCGTCGGGGCCGCCCGGGGCACGGCCGGTCAAATCATCAACAAGGCTGCTGCGACTTTGCGGTTTTCACTGATTAGCACGGTGTAAGTGCGGCAGGCCGCGGCGGTATCCAGCACTTCCAGGCCGATGCCGCGACCCTGGATTGCAGCACTGAGGCGCGCATCCAGAAATTGTAATTGCGCGCCGGTGCCGATCACCAGGATTTCCGGTTCCAGCGCCAGCGCCACTTCCAGGCTCTCGAGGCTGATGTCCTCCGCGCGCCGTGGCGTCCAATTCTCGATCAGCGTTGCGGCTGAAATCACGAAGCTGGTGTGCAACAGCCGGTCGTTGACGTTGATCCGTCCCGGCGCATAGGCGCGGATCACATTGACGCTGGAAACCGTGTCAAGCGTGAACTTCATGGTCAATAGGGTAGGGGAACGGCATAATGTGTACAAGCGAATATGCCGCACTCCCGCATCCTCATATATATTCCGGATCTGATTTCGGCACGGTTTCCGAGCGATAAGGGCCGTCCGCGACTGCTGGAGAAATTCCTTTCGCGGGCGAGAGCGGTGCCCGTGAAACGCGAATTTGACGTTCTGGAAGAGTGTTTTCAGTTACCGCCGGAGGAATTTCCGGTTGCAGCTCTTGAGAGGTTGGGAGAGACGGGCACGCGAAACCATGCCTGCTGGTGGCGTGCCGATCCGGTACATCTGATGGCGGACCGAGATCAACTGGTGATGCTGCCGCAGGCGATGCTGGCGGCAACGTTCGAGGAAATGCGGCAGATCGCCGAGACGTTCAACAAGGATTACGCCGCAGAAGGCTGCAAACTGGAATTCCCGGAGCCGGAACGTGGCTACCTGCAAGTGCCCGCGGACTGGCGTTGTCACGGCTGGAATCCGGCAAGCGTGGCCGGTAAGGCGGTGACCGAATTCATGCCTTCCGGGGCCGATGCGGACCGGGTGCACAAACTCATGACGGAAATTCAGATGCTGTTGCACACCCATCCGGTGAATCAGGCGCGCGAAGCCGCCGGTCAGCCGACCATCAACAGCGTGTGGCTTTGGGGTGGCGGCCCGCTGCCCGATCGGGCCGCACGCGCGCCCGCGCGGATTGTTTCGAGCCTGCCTTTGGTGCGCGGCTTGGCAAAGCTAGCGGGGCATACCTGCGAATCATGGCCTGCGGAGCCGGGAGCCCAAACAGTCAAAGGCGAGTGGCTGGTGGCCTTGAGCGTGAATGATTTTGGCGCCGACCTGTTGCGTCTGGACCAGGAACTTATGGCCCCGATGTGGCGCGCCTTGCTGCGCGGTCGAGTGCGTGAAATCCGCTTCTATCCCGGCGGCAATTCCGTGTACGAGTTGACGCCGCTCCCCGCACGCCATTTCTGGCGGCGCGCCCGGCCGCTGGTGGAACAATTGCGTGGACCCGATGACTTGCCGGCGCATTGAGCGTCGCGTGCCGGCGGCGGATGCCCGGCTGCCGGATACGCTGCATCCACTGCTGCGGCGCATTTACGCCGCGCGCGGGGCGCGGACGCCGGCGGACCTGGATCACGCGCTCAGCGCGCTGCACGATTTCCACGGTTTTCATGGGATGCGCGCTGCGGTCGTGCTGCTGGCCGAGTGCCTGGAGCGCGACCTGAAGATTCTGATTGTCGGCGACTTCGATGCCGACGGTGCCACCAGTTCAGCGCTGGGCGTGCGCGCGCTGCGCACGCTTGGCGCGCGAAATGTGGATTACCTGGTGCCGAACCGCTTCGACTATGGGTATGGTTTGACGCCGGAGATCGTGGCGCTTGCTGCATCCCGGCGCCCGCATCTCATTGTCACGGTGGACAACGGCATTTCCAGCCACGCGGGTGTGGCAGCGGCGCGCGCGGCCGGCATACGCGTGCTGGTGACCGATCATCACTTGCCCGGTGCCACGCTGCCCGACGCCGACGCGATTCTCAATCCCAATCTGCCGGACGACGGTTTTCCAAGCAAATGCCTGGCGGGCGTGGGGGTGACGTTTTATCTGCTTTTGGCATTGCGTGCCCACTTGCGGGAGTCCGGCTGGTTCACGCAGCGCGCGATCGCGGAACCGAACCTCGCGGAATTCCTCGATATCGTGGCGCTCGGCACGGTCGCCGATCTGGTCCCGCTGGATCACAACAACCGCGTGCTGGTAGCCCAGGGGCTGGCCCGCATCCGTGCCGGACAATGCGTGCCGGGAATCCAGGCCCTGCTGCACACCGCGCAGCGCGAATTGGCGCAGGTCACGGCGGCGGATCTGGGATTCGTGGTGGCGCCGCGCCTGAATGCCGCCGGCCGTCTGACCGACATGTCATTGGGCATCGAATGCCTGTTGGCCGACGACGCGCCGCGCGCGCGTGAACTCGCCGCCAAGCTCGATGCACTCAATCGCGAGCGTCGTGCCATCGAAGCGCAAATGCGCGCGGAGGCGCTGCGCACACTCGACCACATGAGCCTGGACGCGACGGATGCGGCGCTGCCCTTCGGCCTGTGCCTGTTCAATGCCGAGTGGCACCAGGGCGTGATCGGTCTGGTCGCCGCGCGCATCAAGGATCGCGTGCACCGTCCGGTAATCGCGTTTGCGCGTGCGGAGAACGGCCAGCTCAAGGGTTCGGCGCGCTCCGTCGCGGGCGTGCACATCCGCGATGTGCTGGAAGCGGTGGACACGCGGTGCCCCGGGCTGATAACCCGGTTTGGCGGACATGCCATGGCGGCCGGGCTCAGCCTCGCGGCACAACGTTATGAGGAATTTGCACGGGTCTTCGATGCTGAAGTGCGCGGCTGGGTGAAGGCCGGCGACCTGGACGGCGTGCTGTACACCGATGGCGAACTGGAACCCGAGTATCTGACCCTGGAATGCGCGGCGCTGCTGCGCGCGGCCGGACCCTGGGGCCAGACGTTTCCCGAGCCGTGTTTCGATGGTGTGTTCCAGATACTGGAGCAGCGCGTCGTGGGGCATGGCCACCTGAAGCTCACGCTCGCGGAGCCGCGGAGCAGCGCGCGCGTGGATGCCATCGCCTTCCATCCGGTGGGCGAACACTTGCCGCCGGATTGCCGGCGGGCGTGCGTGGTGTATCGGCCGGAAGTGAATGCCTGGCACGGTGAAAGCCGGCTGCAGTTGCTCGTGGAGTACATCGAGCCTGTAGTACCATAGCGCCCCTTGAAATTCCGGAATGCCGCCGTGGAAGAACTCAATCCCCTGCGCAACAAGATCAGCGATTTGACGGGCCGCGTGCAGGCTCTGCGGAGGTATCTTTGACTACGACGCCAAGCGCGAACGTCTGCAGGAAGTAAGCCGCGAACTAGAGGCTCCCGGAGTCTGGAACCAGCCGGAGCGCGCCCAGGAACTGGCGCGCGAGCGTGCGCGCCTCGAAGAAACCGTGACCGGCCTTGACCAGCTGACGCGCGACCTCGAGGATTCGGGTGAGCTGCTGGGACTGTTGGTGGAGGAGGGCGATGCGGCCTCCGCCGCCAGCCTGGCGCACGATGTACAGCGTGTCGAACAGCGGGTGACGGACCTCGAGTTCCGCCGCATGTTCTCCGGCGAAATGGACGCGCACAACGCGTTCCTCGACATCCAATCCGGTTCCGGCGGTACCGAAGCCCAGGACTGGGCCAACATGCTGCTGCGCATGTATCTGCGCTGGGGCGAACGCCGCGGTTTCAAGACCGAACTCGTGGAAATCTCCGCCGGCGAAGTGGCTGGCATCAAGAGCGCCACGCTGCGTTTCGAAGGACCGTATGCGTTCGGTTGGCTACGCACCGAAGCCGGCGTGCACCGGCTGGTGCGCAAGTCGCCGTTCGATTCCGGCAACCGCCGGCACACCTCGTTTGCGGCGGTGTTCGTGTCGCCGGAAGTGGACGACGACATCGAGATCGAGATCAATCCGGCGGACCTGAAGGTGGACACCTACCGGTCGAGCGGTGCCGGCGGCCAGCACGTCAACAAGACGGATTCGGCGGTGCGCATCACGCATATCCCGACCGGCATCGTAGTGGCCTGCCAGAACGAGCGCTCGCAGCACAAGAACCGCTCCACCGCGATGAAACAGCTCAAGGCGAAACTCTACGAACTGGAGATGCAGAAGCGCCGCGCCGACCAGCAAAAGCTCGAGGACAGCAAGGCGGACATTGGCTGGGGCAGCCAGATCCGTTCTTACGTGCTGGACCAGTCGCGCATCAAGGATTTGCGCACCGGGGTGGAGAAAGGCGACACTCAGGCGGTGCTGGACGGCGCGCTCGACGATTTCATCGAGGCCTCGTTGAAACGGGGGCTTTAAGAAGTGAGGGGCGAGGAGTGAGGAGTGAGGGGTGAGGGTGAATTGGATTTCCAGGACGCAAAATGAACGAGCAACAAGATGAAAATAATCTGATCCGCGAGCGGCGCGAGAAGCTCGCAAAACTACGCACCGTCGGGCGCGCGTTTCCCAATGATTTCAAACGCGACGCGCTGGCCGAGGAGCTGCACGCCGTATACGGCAAGCACGGTGCCGAGGCACTGGAAAAACAGGCGGTGCGCGTCAAGGTGGCCGGCCGCATGATGGCCAAGCGCGTCATGGGCAAGGCCAGCTTTGCCCACATCCAGGATGGTTCCGGCCGTATCCAGTTGTTCCTGCAGAAAGATGCGCTCGCCGACGACTACGAGGCCTTCAAGAACTGGGATGTCGGCGATATCCTGGGCGCCGACGGCGTGCTGTTCAAGACCAAGACCGGCGAGCTGTCGGTGCGCGTGCAGCAACTGCGGCTGCTGACGAAATCCCTGCGGCCCCTGCCCGAGAAGTTCCACGGCCTGGCGGACACCGAAATCCGCTACCGCCAGCGCTATCTGGACCTGGTCATGAATCCGGAGTCCGCGCGCGTGTTCCAGACGCGTACCCGCATCGTGCAGCACATCCGCGATTTCATGCACGCGCTTGGATTCCAGGAAGTGGAAACCCCGATGATGCAGCCGATTCCGGGCGGCGCGACCGCGCGACCATTCGTCACGCATCACAACGCGCTCGACATGGACCTGTATCTGCGCATCGCTCCGGAGCTGTACCTCAAGCGCCTGGTGGTGGGCGGTGTGGAGCGCGTGTACGAGATCAACCGCAATTTCCGCAACGAAGGCGTGTCCACGCGTCACAATCCCGAATTCACCATGCTGGAGTTCTATCAGGCCTACGCCACCTACTCCGACCTCATGGACCTGACCGAAAATATGATGCGCAGTCTGGCGCAGGCCTTGAGCCAGGGCACACGCATCACGTATCAGGGGGAGGCATGCGATTTCGGGCCGGCGTTCCGGCGTCTGCCGCTGGAGCAGGCGATTGCCGAGGCCAATCAGCTGGAGCGCGGCAAACTGCGGGATGCGACCTATCTGCGGGAAGTGTGCCGGAAACTCAAGCTGCCGGTGAAACCCGGCGACGGCGCGGGCAAACTGCAATTCAAGATTTTCGAACACACCGTGGAACCCGGTCTCAAGCAGCCCACGTTCATCGTTGACTACCCGCTGGAGGTTTCACCGCTGTCGCGCCGCAAGGACGGCGACCCTTTCCTGGTGGATCGCTTCGAGTTTTACGTGGCGGGGCGCGAAATCGCCAATGGCTTTTCGGAGTTGAACGACCCCGAGGATCAAGCCGAGCGTTTCCGCGATCAGGCCGGCCAGAAGGCCGCGGGCGACGAGGAAGCCATGTATTACGACGCCGACTACGTGCGTGCGCTGGAGTACGGCATGCCACCCACGGCCGGCGAGGGCATCGGCATAGACCGGCTGGTTATGCTGTTCACGGATGCACCCTCGATCCGCGACGTGATCCTGTTCCCGCTGATGCGGCCGGAGTAGGCGCGCCCGCGCGCCGGCCAAACGTCGTGCACCCGCGCAGCGGCATCGCCAGCGCACGCTTCAAACAGGCAGTCGAACTTCTGACGTTGCTGCTGAACTTTGCGTCCCCGGCGGACGCGGAGATCGGCCGTTATTTCCACGCGCGCCGCAAGATGGGCTCCACCGACCGCGGCTTCGCGGCGGAGACCGTTTACGGATGCCTGCGCCGCAAGCGCGAACTCGAAGCGCTGTACGCGCCCGTGCGCCAGCCGGACAGCGACGATGAACACGCGCGCTGGCTGGTCGCCACCTGGTTGCTGAAATACGGCGGCTGGAGCGCACGCGCGCTCGCAGACACGGGCTTCAATGACGGAGCCGTGGCGCTGGTGGAGCGCATTCGGGCGCTGGACCTGTTCGAGTTTCCGCTGGAGGTGCGTGCCAACCTGCCGGACTGGATGGCGCACATGCTGGTGGCGCAATTCGGTCCGGAACAAACCCTGCAGCTTGCCGAGGCGCTCAACCAGCCCGCGCCCGTGGATCTGCGCGTCAATCTGCTCAAGATCACGCGTGAAGCCCTGCAGGCGCAACTCAGAAACGAGGGCTTTGAACTTGCGCCAACGCCGTATTCGCCGCTGGGACTGCGGCGCGAACAACGTGCGGCTTTGTTCAATACACGCGCCTTCGGCCTGGGGCTCTACGAAGTACAGGATGAGGGCAGCCAGCTTGTGAGCCTGTTGATGGAGGCCTCACCCGGAGAAAAGCTCGTGGATTTCTGCGCCGGCGCGGGCGGCAAGACGCTGCAGCTCGCCACCCAGATGCGCAACACCGGCGTGGTGCAGGCCTTTGACGTGTCGCGCAAGCGCCTCGACCGTTTCCGGCCGCGCCTGAACCGCGCGGGCGTGGACAACGTGCAGCGCCACGTGCTGCGCGACGAACACGATCCGGTGCTCAAGCCGCTGGCTGGCAAGGCCGACGCCGTGTTGGTGGACGCGCCTTGTTCGGGAGTCGGCACACTCCGGCGCAACCCCGACGTCAAGTGGAAGAACATTGACGTTGCCGGGTTGCAGCGCACCCAGCGCAGCATCCTCGCGGCCGCGTCCCGGCTGGTGAAGCCCGGCGGCCGGTTGGTCTATGCCACCTGCAGTCTGCTGGCGGAGGAAAACGCCGCGGTCACGGCATCGTTCCTGGCAGAACATCCGGACTTCACGCCGGTCGACGCACGGGAAATCCTGGTACGGCAGGGCGTCATGATCCCGGATGCGGTGACGCCCGAGGGCGCGCTGCAGTTGTTACCGCATCGTCACGGCACGGATGGTTTTTACGCACTCGTCATGCGTCGCAGTACGGACAGGTGAAGTATCGCGGCTTGCCCTAAGAGCGTCTGACGGAATGTGCGACAGGGATCACTCGACATCGCTGAAATCCCCCCTCTCCCCCTTTGCAAAAGGGGGAGAGCGCATAGCGCGCGCGGGAGATTATCATGTGAACATTTTGTCAGGGGCACTAAGAGATCACCGTGACGGGAGCGTCGTGGAGTTGCAGCGGGGCCGCGGCGAATTCATCCTGCAGCACCAGCAACATCTGCCACGCGCCATCCGCGCCACGGCAGGCGTCCGCAATTTCGCCCACGGGTTGATCATTGGCTGCGGCCAGCACTGCCAGTCCGGGCGACAGGGTCTCGGGCGAGCTGCAAGCTGCGCGATGCATATGCCGTTTCACGGCGCCGCGGTAATGCGCGCGCGCGATGACTTCCTGGCCCAAATAGCAGCCCTTGTTGAAGTGCACGGCGCCGAGTTCTTCCAGTCCCAGCATCTGCGCGACGAAATGCCCGGCGGTTTCGGGATGCACCTCGGGCTCGCCGGCCAATATGCGCAACAGCGTCCAGGCATCACTGCCTGCAGGCTGACCTCCCTGATCCACTAGTTGGGTCCAGAGTGACTGCAGTGCCGCGCCCGGGCCGAGCACGCTATAGCGCGGCGTGCTGCCATGCAGCCGGATCAGCCGCACACCCTGGCGTTCCATGACCGCATTGGTTTCCGCAGGCACGGCGAGCCCGCACGCGGCAAGCAATTCCGGAGCGCGTCCGCCCGCCAGGCCAAATTGGCACAGCGTGTCGCCCACGTCCGTGAGACCGGCCCGGGCGCGCAGCACGTACATGGACAGTCCCTTGAGCACGGTTGCGGTCAGTGCCCGGGGCAATACCAGCAACAGGCGGGCATCGCATTCGAGCACGCGCAACGTGGCGGTCACGCGGCCCTTGGGGTTGCTCCAGGAACTGAACTGGCTCAAGGCGGGCGTCAGCGCCAGCAGGTTGGTGCTCAGCTGGCCCTGCAAAAAGCTGCGGCAGTCCGCACCCTCAACCGCGATGGCACCGTAGTCGCCCGACAGGTCCGCGATTACCGTTTCGCCTGCGGCCGCGCGCAAGCCGGCTTCGGCATTGCCGAAATGCAGCACACGTTGCGCGTCGAGTACCGCCGCTTGTCGCTGCAGAAAACCTCGCCAGTCAGGGTGCATGTGTATCCCGGTTGCAAATGCCCATGATAAGTGGTGCCGGTCGCGCTGTCAGTGATGCACGGCTTGGGTGTAAAATGCCGCGCCCCGGCCCGAATAACAAACGCATGTCTAAACGCGACGCTCAAACCAAGCCATCTACACCGCCGCCGCGCCCGCCCGCTGCGCCGCAGCCGGAGCGCAAACCGCGTGAAATCGGCGGCCCCAAGGGCCCGGAACCGACCCGCTATGGTGACTGGGAAAAAGCCGGCCGCTGCATCGATTTCTGATTCTGACTGCCTGGCGTGCGCTGCCCGATTCCGAATGAGGTGAAGTCATGACCGACACGCGACCCCTGACACCGCACGTTGGCGTGTACCGGTGGCAGATCACCATGACCATGTCGATTGCGCATCGCATCACCGGAGTGTGGTTGGCGATCGGCACGCTGGCACTGGTGTACTGGCTGGTGGCGGCCAGTACCGGACCGGACAATTTCGCAACCGCGCACTGGTTTTTCGGCACCTGGATCGGCCAGATACTCATGTGGCTGTGGACCTTCAGCCTCTTCTATCACCTGTGCAACGGCATCCGCCACCTGTTCTGGGACGCGGGCCAGGGCTTCGAGATCCGGACTTTCTATATCAGCGGGTACGGCGTATGGGTACTGGCCTGCGTGCTGACGGCCATGGCCATCATCTTTGCGTATCTCGGAGGCCGGCCATGAACTACCGCACTCCGCTGGCGCGCGCACGCGGGCTGGGCTCAGCCAAGGAAGGCACTGCCCATTGGGTCGTGCAACGCCTCACGGCCGTGGCGCTGGTGCCACTGAGCCTGTGGTTCGTGGTGTCCATACTCATGCTCATGCGCGCCGATTACATCACCGTCGTGAACTGGATGCATGCTCCGTGGAACGCCATTCTGCTGGTGCTGCTGGTGCTCACGGTTTTTTGGCACGCCTACCTGGGTCTGCAGGTGGTGGTCGAGGATTACGTGCACATCGCGTGGATGAAAGCAAGTGTTATCGTTTTGCTGCGTGTGATTGCCGTGGTATTGACCGCCATCGGCATCTTCGTGGTGCTGCGCGTCGCCTTTGGGAGTTGATGAGCATGGCCGAAGCCTACAAGCTGGTGGACCACGTCTATGACGTCGTGGTGGTGGGTGCGGGCGGCGCAGGCTTGCGTGCCAGCGTGGGGCTGGCGGAAGCCGGCCTGTCCACGGCCAACATCACCAAGGTCTATCCC
>JAGXAZ010000064.1 GCA_018971365.1 Gammaproteobacteria bacterium
TTGATCCATAAGGTGGATCAAAATATGCGAGATCTGCTTTTACATGAGGCAGAAAATCAAAAATATCCTTTTTAAAGACCTGATGGCGGGCATTGCGGGGGATCAACGAGGGAACCTTAAGATGCATGTTCTTATATGACCTGGGTGACCAATCATTGAGATACGAAGCAAAATGGCCGAGTGTGCTGTCTACTTCGTCAAGCGCATAAATCAAGCTGGTCAGTAGAACGGTCTTCTCAACACTAGACACTGCGAGTCGGTCAATTTCGTCGCGTATTGCATCAAGTCGGCGCGTGTTATGTTTCTGCCATGGTTTTTTTAATCCATCGCCTCCAGCTGATGTGCCATCGTTCGGGTCGCCACCATAGTTTTCAGTAAACCAGCCATCTACAGGTGGAAGATTATTCAGGTGGTCTATTAGCGATCTGTAATGTGAAGAGGGGTAGTCATTAAGAAGATAGCATGTAGCGAATACCTCTGACCATGCCGATAGATCATTCGAAATCACTTCATATCCAGACTGAGCTAACGCTTGTGAAACACGAGTCGTTCCAGAAAAGCCATCTATCACGGTTCGCGGTTTTACCTTCCGAACTAAGGACAGAATATGCGGTAAAAGTTTCTGCTTTGATCCAGCGTACTTAATACCTTCGGTTGACGGAGTATCAACAACAATGTCATCAAATAAAGCGAGTGTTTCCATGCTTACCCCAACGTTGAACGCTTTTTCTGTTCCTCTATATCTTTCTTCAACTCTTCCAGCGCAGCTTCATGACCGGTAGCAGTCGCGATGAGAGCATGAGAAAAGAGTTTTACTAGCACTTTGTTATGTGCATAGTTAATCCAGCCGTTTGTAACGCTATCAAAATACTTCAGACCGTTCTTGGTGTGGGTCCATAATCCTCTTTGCAGCGCATTGGCGGTTCCACCGCCGTACCGCACTTCGCATACGTAGTCGTTCTTATTGTCATAGAAACGATAAACAGGGTGCTTTCTACCTTTCCCCTCATCTTCATAAACAATTCTGGTAATTTGCTGTTTCGCCTTCTCCTGATCGAATACAAGAATGTTGCAACGCTGCTTCTTTTCGTCGTATATCAGTGGCAAAACACTAAGCGCGCTGAAATCCGAGAAGACAGGATTGCTCCATAGTTTCTTCAGCGCACCGCGTTCAATGATGTTCCCCATCTTCTTTAGCATCGGAAACATGAGGAAGTTTTTATCAGTCGAAAGCTGGAGGGGTCCGTCTCCATATGCTTTTAGACTGACCGGAAACTCTGCCTTCGTAATCTCATTGATGATCTTGATGTCTTCTTCGTGTTTTTTTGCGCGGTACAGATCTTTACCCACGTGTACCGATTTAAAATCGTACATGAATTGATTTATGAACTCAGCAATAGCAATTTCTGCCAAATCGCCATGCGTTTTGTTTCCAATCAGACGCATAGTAAAAATATTGCTCAGTGTCGTTGTAATTAAATGTGGATTTTTACTAATGAGTAGCTTGAATCGTGTTGTGAATTCTTTGTAAGGGGTCATGTTATATTTCTGCAATTAGTTAGTCGTAATTGTTAAACGGCCTGTGATATGGGGCATAACATGATATTAGATTGCAGTCGGTGATATCGGGGTTTCATAGAATTCCGAGTTTATACCACTCGAGCTAAGGCTTAAAAACTCCAGAATTTATTGAGGTGTGGAGACCATTCTGATTGAATGGCCCAAAGGTCCGCCCTGCCTGAAATTCAGGCTTCGGATTCTGGGTTTCCGATAAAAAAACACCCACGGGATTACCGTGGGTGTTAGTTGCCAGGCTATATATGCTGCGGCTTAGCTGCTAGTCGATGCGTTTTCGATAAACGCATCAATGTCATGATCCACACGCGGCAACACCTTGGGATTGAAGTACAGCATGTGGCCCACCGGGTAGAAATGCCAGTGGACGTTCTTCTGAATCGCCGCCGGCAGTTTCATGTGGTTCAAGGTGTATTCGGTGGCGAAGAACGGCGTGGCGGTGTCGTAGTAGCCGTTGTTCATCATCAACTGCATGCCCGGATCATTGCTCATGGCGCGCGCCAGCGCTGGTGCAACATTTGTTCCACAACAAGTGGTGCGGTTGCCGACGCCCATTCCCAGCTCGCCGAGCGGCGGCGTGTAGCTCCAGTTCCAGGCGCGGAACACGGCAAAACTGCTCTGTACATACGGTCGGTCGCTGCGATAATGCAACATCTGCGCGACATAACGGTTCATGGTGGCGGTGAGCGCGCCGGAGTAGGCGCTGG
This sequence comes from Gammaproteobacteria bacterium, assembly GCA_018971365.1. GTDB lineage: Bacteria > Pseudomonadota > Gammaproteobacteria > Natronospirales > REEB76 > REEB76. The sequence continues at coordinate 2,283 of JAGXAZ010000064.1, forward strand.
TGGTGGCGCCCAGGTTGCCGCGCCCCGGCTGCGGCAGCAGTGGCTGCAATTCAAACGTGGTGTAGCGTTCGTCGTAGCGGCCGGTCATGGTGTCGTTGCCCATGACATTGCGGCGAAATACCGGGAGGGGCATGCGCAGGTCGGCTTTCAGCCACAGCGCCTGCGAAAGGCCGGTGTACTGCGCGAGTTGCGCCGCCATCTGTTGCTTGTCAGCGGCTGGCAAGGCCGTGCCCTGGAACAGAGCGTTTGCATACGGGCCGGCTGCAAACTGTTCCACCTGCTTCACATAGGCAGCCAGCTCCGGCGGCATGGGATTCAGGCGGTGGTGGTACCAGGCGATGGCCGCATAGGAGGGCAGGTAGCTGATGTACGGCAGATCATTGCCGGGCGCCGAGTTGATGCTCAGAAAATCCAGCACCGTCGAGCACATGATGACGCCGTTCAGGTAAATCCCCTTGTTTACCAGATCATCCGCCAGCACCGCATTGCGGGTGGTGCCGTAGGATTCGCCCAGCAGGAACTTGGGGGAGTTCCAGCGGTGATTGAGCGTGATGTAACGCTGAATGAATTGCGCGAAAGCCGCGGCGTCTTCGCTGACGCCATAGAAATCCTTGGGCTTGCCCTCACCGACGATGCGGCTGTAGCCGGTGCCGACCGCGTCAATGAACACCAGATCCGTACTCTTGAGAATGCTGAATTGGTTCGGTACCAGCTTGTAAGGCGGCTGTGTGGTTCTGACATCTCCGGGCGCCGGCCACACGATGCGCATGGGACCGAAGCCGCCGAGGTCCACCAGCGCCGAGGCAAATCCCGGCCCGCCGTTATAGGCAAACGTGACCGGGCGCGTGTCCGAGTGGGCACCGTCCTGGGTGTAGGCGATGTAGAACACGCTCGCCGTGGGCTGATGTTTGGCGTCGTAGAGCAGCAGCGTGCCGGCGGTGGCAGTGTAGCGGAGGGTCGCGCCGTCAATCGTGACACTGTGGCGGGTGACGGCGGTGGTTTCCGCGGGCACAGCAGTGGTCGCCGGTTTTGCCGGTGGCGGCGAGGAGGGAGGCGTGGGTGGCGCGGCTAGCGCCGACGATGCGCACAGGATTCCCACCAGCAGTAGCAGATGTTTCATGGGCGGTGCTCCTTTGAATTGTCAGGCAATCCGCGAGGCAACTTTATGACATCATAACGGTCCATACGTTCACGTGTCTCATCATCTTTGGCCAGTTAAGGGTAAAGCCATGTTCAAGAGTTCAGCCTGGAGTGCCATCGTGTTGATCGCAATCACCGCGCCAGCCATGGCCATGTCGCCGGGTGGCGGCGAACATTTCCCCTTCGGTCATCCCGGCCGCGGTAGCGGACCGGTGCATGTGATTCACATCCGCGCGCTCGACACGCTGCGCTTCGACCCGTCGCGCATTGTCGTGACTCGCGGCGAAACCGTGAAATTCGTGGTCACCAACGCCGGCAAGCTGGCGCACGAATTCGTGATCGGCGATGCCGCCGAGCAGGCCGCCCACGAAAAAGAGATGCAGGCTGCGCCCGGCATGTCCATGCAGCACGATGTGAACGGCATTTCACTGCCGCCCGGGCAAACGCGCGATCTGGTGTGGACCTTCACGCGCGACGGCGTGGTGGAATATGCCTGTCACATCCCCGGTCATTTCGCCGCCGGCATGGTCGGGAAAATCTACATCGAACCGCCCGGCCGTCACGGTTGATCTATCTTCAACCTTAGCCTGCGGGCAGTTTAACGGAATAAATTCTTCACTTTACTGAGGAACGATCCGGAACGCATGCGCGTCAAGGTTCTGGCCCACTGGTCTTCGGCGAGCACCTTTCTCTCATAGTCCTTTTCTTCTTGTTTCATCAATTCCAGGACGCGGGTGTCTTCGTCTTCGTCCAGCCAGTAGCCGTGCTGGTTTGCGCAAACTTCCATTTCCAGGTCATAGAACCGGTATTGGAATCGTTTGAGGGGCGCGCTGCACTCCGGGCATTTCGCGGTGGTGGGCGTGGAACTCAGGAACAGGGTGCCTTTGGCATCATCTCCAAAATCGAAGGCTTCATCTTCCAGTTGGTTGAGTTCCTGGCGTTCCAGCCACATTCCTTTGCAGGCTGGGCAGTAATTGACCTTGAGCTTGTGCCGGGTGGTTGGCGTCAGGTCCGAATTGCATTTAGGGCATTTCAACGTGGTCTCCGTTGTCCCGCACAGTGTCGCGCGATCATGAGCTTATCACTTTGTCCGCGTGAGGGTCCGGTGCGCGTGCGAGCTGTTTGGCCGGCCGGAGACGCGATTTGTGACATCTGCGTCGGCATGGACATGCCGGGCATGTTCTTGGGCATTTCCGCGGGCGGCATGCCGTGCAGCAGCACCGAGGCCGCGCCGATGACCGCCAGGCCCAGGAGACTCTCGGCGAGTACCGCGCGCGCGCAACTGCGCACGCTCGCGGCAATTCCCGACGCGGCAGGTTTGGCGCCGATGAAACCGCCGAACAGTTTTCCGAACAAGGATCGCGGCGCCGGCTTGCCCGCGGCGCTGAGCAACTGCGGCAGCTTCACGTAACGGTTGTGGGCGCCGAAGGCGATCATCAGGATCACGATGCCGAGCTTTACGTCGAGCGTGATGCCGTAGCCTGAAGTCCACAGCGCGCGGAAACTGCCGAGTTCGCCGATGGCGGTGTAGATGCCGGTCGCCAGAATCACCGCGAGCGCCGCGCCTGAAAGCGTGGACAGGCGCTGGAAAATCACTGCGCTGCGCTCGCCCGCGGTGTCGCCGGCGCGCAGCAGTTTGGGAAAGATCGCAAGTGACATGCCGAACAGGCTGCCGACCCAGATCGCGGCGGACATCAGATGCACCCAGTCCACCCACACTGCGAAGGTGAAATCGCCGTGGTCGGCCGGATGGCCGGTTTCGCTGCGGGTGAGTGCGATGCCAGCGGCGCCAATTACCATGAACCACGCCGCCCAACTGTGATGGCGGTGGCGCAGGCACCAGCCCCATGCGAGCCATAGCAGCAGCAACGCCGGGATGCGCCATACCCACACGTGGCCGTAGTGCGTGACCTTGAGCGCCAAAGGCAGCGCCGACGGAATTTGTGCCCAGGAGCCGCCATCCAACTCCAGGATGCGCGACAGCAGAATCCCGGCACTGCTGAGCGTAAGCAACGCCACGGCGATGCCCAACAGGCGCAGCAGCGAGATTTCCAGCGCACCGCCCTCCTCGCGCGGCAGCACTGCGAGCCAGCAGGCCAGCAAGCCGATTACCGCAAACAGCATGCACACGTCGAATGCAGTCAAGGCAATGTTAATGGGCATGGTGGACCTCGTTATTGAACGGTGAAGGGGAAGCGCCCGGCGGTGTGATGACCGTCGCGCGCGATCACGCTCCAGTACACCCAGTACTGACCGGGCGGCAGCGTCGCGGGCAGCATGGTTTGCAGCAGTGTGTTGTCGGTGGGTGATACTTGCCCGTTGCCTTGACTTACCTGTGCGCCGGCAGCGTTCTTGACGATCAGCGTGGAAAACACCGGCTCGATCTCGCCGTCGAACCAGACTTGCACCAGCTTGGGGGAGGGACTCACGGTGGCACCGACGTGCGGCGAGGAATTGTCGGGAAACGCGTGTGCCCATGCCGTCGGCGCGGTAGTCAGGATTAATAATAGAAATCCAGCAGGAATGATTTTGTGCATGGCGGCGTCCCTCACTGCCAGATCGGCGCGCCGATGGTATGCGGTGCGAGATCGTCCAGATAGAAGTCAAACCCCAGAAGGATGCCGACGGAATTGCCGGTGCGGTGATTGATCGGAATCTGCAACTCCACGCCCCACTGGAAATAGTGTCCCAGCCAGATCACACCGGGATTGATGTAACCGGTGGTCTGGCCGTGGCAGCCGTTGTCGAGACAGGTCTGCATCGGGAACTCGATGATCGGGATCAGGTTGTTGAACGGCGCCTTGATGCCGACGTATTTCACGAAGTCCTGCAGGTACGGGATGCTGTACTGCAAGGAGAAGTCCCAGTTGAGCGTGCGCGGCACGTTGGGGTTGGTGGGGATGTCCACGGAGACCGCGCCGCTCACCGCCGCGGGCTTCAGCCAGTTGGCCGAGACTTCGCCCAGCCCCTGGCCGAAAGCAAACTCCGGGGTCCAGGTGGAGTACTCCGAACCGACGGCCCGGCCGCCGGTGTGGGCGATGGAATCAGTAAGCGAGAACATGCCGATGGATTCGGAATTGTCGTTTTCATACAGCTGCCAGGCGCCGGCGACGCTTAAATTATCCCACCCATGTACTGCCGGCACTCCGCCGCCCGGCACCAGGCTTTGATAATCGGTGCCCATGACCAACGAGAAGTCCGGCGTGATGGGTTTGGTGAATGCTGCCGAGAAAATGTTCTGCTCGGTACCGTCCACATTGATGTGGCTGAAGGTCAGCGGCAATTCCGCGCCGATGCCTGGGTCGTCAAAGCTCAGGGTCGAGGGGAACAGGCGCATGCCGGCGATGGCGTGCGCGTAAGCCGGCGTTGTACCGACGGTCAGAGCCAGTGCCGGCCATAACATCCACGAACGGAAGTGTTTGTGTAAGCGTTGCATGTGCGTCTCACTCTCTTGCTCCGTTGCCATACCCGTTTTTTGGCGGGCTCGATTACAGCGGGATTATTGTCAGTGTTAGAACGTGGATCACGTAGCGCGCGCCATAAGCGTCGGTCATGCAAAGTGACCGGCGTCAGGGTGCAACGAACGCGAAATCCCAGAGAGGATTAGACGAGAGGTGGGGCGCGGGACTGATATTTGACGGTGAAAACACGCGCCGGTGCCGGGACTTGATGCGGCGCGAAAGCCAGGAAGTGCACGCGGGTAACAGGCGGTAGGGGCTTGAATTGAGGGGCAAACACATCCAGCGCGCCGTGCGCCATCACCTGGCAGATGGGGCAGTGCAGCTCGGCGGCCGTGGTTTCGTGATGGTGCGCGAATTCAAGGGCGTACAGGCCGACGGTGCACAGCACGGCCGCGAACAACACTCCGCCGAACCAGCGTGTGCGGCGCAACTGAGTCAACCCGACGGCCGAGTGTCCTTGGGTACGCATTGAGTTCATGCCGGTCATGTCATGTTCTGCGCACAGGGTACTGCAACCCCGGAGTTTTTGCAGGCGCGCCAAACGTGCCCAGCTCGTTGGGTATGGAGCGAACTGTTTCGAATCACAGACTGCCGAGGCAAGCGCTTCACTCGGCTGTAGCGTAAAAGCGGGCGAGATCGGCCTTGTACTCGGCGAGCGCCGGCATGTTGAGGTAGATCATGTGGCCGGACTGGTAGTAGCCGTAGCTGATGTTTTTCATCAGTGACGGGTCCAGGCCCATGTGATCCAGATCGTATTCGGTCTCGAAGAACGGTGTGGCGAAATCGAAATAGCCGTTGGCCGAGAACACCTTGAGGTGCGGATTCTCGGTCATGGCCGCGCGCAGGTTTTCCTCCACGTCCATGAGCGGATAGGTCTGGCCGCCAATCTTCTGGCCGTTGTCCCAGTCCTTGTTGACTTCACCGTAGTTTTCCACTTTGTAGGCCAGATCAGTTTTGTACTTGAGATCGTTTTCCAGATACCAGTGGAACGCGGCGGTGAATGCCGGGCCGATGGCCGAGCCGGCCGGATCGTAGGATGGATTCTCGCCGGCGGCGTCGGCATCAATGCCTTCGAAGCGCGAGTCCAGGCGACCGACGGTACGATCCTCACCGCGCAGCAGCTCCTTCTCGAAGCGGAAGGGATCAATGCGCAGCTTGGCGTTGAGGATGTACTGCACCGGCAGCCCGGTGTAAGCGTGCAGTTTCTCGGCGATGGCCCGGGTATCGGTGGCTGAAAGCTTTACGCCCTGGGCGAGCGCGTGAGCGTAATCGCCGAGCGCAAACTCACGCACCTGCTGCAGGAACGCGGGCAAATCCGCTGATTTGTTCGCCAGCTTGTCGTGGTACCAGGCAGTGGCCGCCATGGTCGGCAAATACAGCTCATACGGCAGGTCCAGGCTGAAAGGCGGGCCGGGGAAATCCACGAAACCATTGAGCCACGAGGACTGCAGCACCAGGCCGTTGAGCGCAATGCCGTTGCGTTGCAGCCAGTCGGACAGTCCCGCGGCGCGTGTGGTGCCGTAGCTCTCGCCGAGCAGGAACTTGGGCGAGTTCCAGCGGTTGTTGATGGTCACGTAGCGCTGGATGAATTTGCCGAAAGAGGCGATGTCCGGATCGGTGCCGTAGAAATCCTTGCCTGTGCCCGTGCCCACGATGCGCGAGAAGCCGGTGCCGATGGCGTCGATGAACACCAGGTCGCTTTTGTCGAGCAGCGAATATTGATTCTGAACCAGATCGTAAGGCGGAGGCGGCGTGGGTTTGGCGTCGCTCGTGACCACGCGCACCGGACCGAAGCTGCCCATGTGCAGCCAGATGCTGGAGGAACCCGGCCCGCCGTTGAACAGGAAGGTGAGTGGGCGGCGGTTCAAGTCGGCGCCGTCCTTGGTGTAGGCCACATAAAAGAAGCTGCCGATGGGGTCGCCCTTGTCGTTGTCCACCAGCAAAGTGCCGGCCGTGGCGGTGTACTTGATGGTCTGGCCGTCAATCGTCAGGCTGTGGCGGGTGACCGAGCTGGTTTCTTTCGGCACCGGCAGCGCCGCTGCGGCCGTTCGCGGCGGCGCGTCGGCAGCCAACGCCGGCGGATTCAAAATGCACAGCAGCAGCGGCAACAGAACGATGGCTCTTTTCATGTTGGGTTCCTGTCGATAGCAAAACACCCGCGTGGCCGCGGGTGTTTTGATTTATGGGAAGTCAGTGGTTGTCGGTCTCGTCGTACCATTTGGCGAGATCGGCTTTGTACTTTGCCAGCGTGGGCACGTGCAGATAAAGCATGTGTCCCGAAGGATAGTAATAGAACTGGATATTCTTGTAGATGGCCGGCGGCAAATCCAGCTGATCCAGATCGAACTCGGTCTTGAAGAACGGCGTGGCCAGATCGTAGTAGCCGTTGGCCGAGAACACCTTGAGGTGCGGGTTCTTGCGCATCGCATCGCCCAGGTTGGCAGCCACATCCGGCAGCGGCGGAGTGAAGAACGACCTCCGGCCCGGCAGCGGGTGTTTCCAGTCCCAGGGCCCGATGATGTTGTAGCCGGTGACGCGATAGGTCTCAGTGGTTTCGTATCTGAGCCTGTTCTTCACATACCAGTTCCAGGCGGCCGTGTAGGCCGGGCCAATACCCGTGTCGGAGGGATCGTATTCCGGGAAGGCCTGGGCATTGTCGGAGTTGATGCCTTCGTAGCGCGCATCGTAGCGGCCCAGGATGCGGTCCTCGTCGCGCAGCAACTCGGCGCGGAATTGCGTGGGCGAGACCTTGAGGTTGGCGTTTTTCAGGAACTGCGCACTCAGGCCGGTGTACTGCACGAGTTTCGCGAGCACGTCGTTGTATTCGGACTGCGGCAGCTTCGAGCCCTGGAACAGTGCATCGGCGTACTCGCCGCGCGCGAACGCCCGCACCTGTTCGAGGAACGGCGCCAGTTCGGCCGGCTTGTTCGGCAGCTTGTTGTGATACCAGGCGATGGCGGCGTAGGACGGCAGATAGGTGATGTACTCGAGATCGGTGCCCGGCATGGTGTCGCCGTAATTCAGGATGGTGGATTGCAGCACCACGCCGTTCAGCGCCACGCCGTTCTGTTGCAGCCAGTCGGCAAGATTGGCCGAGCGCGTGGTGCCGTAGGATTCACCCAGCAGGTATTTCGGCGAATTCCAGCGATTGTTCGCGGTGATATAGCGCTGGATGAACTGGCCAAAGCTCGCCACATCCTGATCCACGCCCCAGAAATCCTTGCCTTCGCCTTTGCCGACCAGACGGCTGTAGCCTGAGCCGACCATGTCAATGAACACCAGGTCGGATTTGTCGAGCAGCGAGTACTGGTTGGGCACGATGCCGTAGGGCGGCGGTGGGGTCGCCTGTGCGTCGCTAACCTCGACGCGCACCGGTCCGAATGCACCCATCTCCAGCCAGATTGAAGAGGAGCCCGGCCCGCCGTTGTACACGAAGGTCAATGGGCGCGTTTTGGCATCGGCTCCATCCCTGGTGTAGGCCACGTAGAACATGCTGGCCGTCGGTTCGTTCTTTGCGTCGCGCAAAATGAGGGTGCCGGCAGTGGCGGTGTATTTAATGGCCTGGCCGTTGATGGTGACGCTGCCCTGCGTGACCGACTTGGTTTCCTTGGGCACGGGTGCCGTGGCCGCCGGAGCTTTGGCCGTGGCGGCCCCCGGCGCGTCGGCGGCAAACGCGGAAGCGGTCAGCAGCAAAGCAAGCATAGGCAGGCAGGCGAGGGCTTTTGTCATGATTGTTCTCCAAGCGATGGAAATTACCGTCGTATGACCGGGAACGGCGCAAGGGGTTCCGGTGCGGCCGGCCCGAATGCTACGTCAGAAGGCGGGGACGGCAGCGCGGATAATACCCGGAGCCAGCGGCGACTTGGCGAATAAGTTCGGCCAGCTTTGTAACAAATTGTAACCATGCCGGATGCAAGATCTTGAATTGGTCGCGGAAAGCGATCGTCCCCGCATTAACGGAAGCAGGTACTTAGCGAAAGCAGACCAGAGCTTACAGCACCCCCTCGTCCTTCCTTTCCCCCTTGCCAGTGGGAGAGAAGGGGCGGTGTGTCACGTCGTTTTGAACGCGTCGCGCGTGAGGTTTTCAGGGCTGCCGGGTTTAGCGACGACATTGTCCTCGATGCGAATGCCACCGTATTTGCGGAAGGC
>JAGXAZ010000180.1 GCA_018971365.1 Gammaproteobacteria bacterium
GCGCGGCGCACGCGGCGGATACAGCCTGGCGCGCGCGCCGGAGCGCATTACCGCGGTGGAGATCATCGACGCCGTCGAAGGCCGGGTCGCCATCACCCAGTGCAGCCTCGGGCACGACCGCTGCAACCTGGAAGCGGTATGCGGCGTCGGTCACAACTGGCAGCGCATCAGCATGGCGATCCGTGAAGCGCTGCGTACCGTCACCCTGGCGCAGCTTGCGCGGCCGACCGCCGCGGTACCGCTGCACATGGATTTTGGCGCGCTGCTGACGCACACGCGCCACTCCCGCACCTGAACGAGGCAAGCGCATGGCCAAACGCGCAACTGACCTGGAAAAGCTGATGCGCAGCGAGTACCGCCACGGCTTCGTCACCGACATCGAAGCCGATACGGTACCGCCCGGCCTGAACGAGGACGTGATCCGGCTGATCTCGGCCAAAAAAGCCGAGCCGGAATTCATGCTCGCGTGGCGCCTCAAGGCCTACCGCCACTGGATCACCATGCAAGAACCGCATTGGGCGCACGTCCAGCATGCGCCGATTGACTATCAGGCGATCTCCTATTACTCGGCGCCCAAAACGCAAAAAAAAGAAGAAGGCCCGAAAAGCCTTGCGGACGTGGACCCCAAGCTGCTGGAAACCTACGAGAAACTCGGCGTGCCGCTGCACGAGCGCGCCAAGTTGGCGGGCGTGGCCGTGGACGCGGTGTTTGATTCGGTTTCGGTCGCTACCACTTTCCGCAAGAAGCTGGCGGAGGTTGGCATCATTTTCTGCTCGTTCTCGCATGCCGTGCAGCATCACCCGCAGCTGGTGGAACAGTATCTCGGTTCGGTGGTGCCCTATTCCGACAACTTCTTCGCCAGCCTCAACTCCGCGGTATTCAGCGACGGCTCGTTCGTGTTCGTGCCCAAGGGAGTGCGCTGCCCCATGGAGCTGTCCACCTATTTCCGCATGAATGCCGCCAACACCGGCCAGTTCGAGCGCACGCTCATCATCGCGGAAGAAGGCGCCTACGTGAGCTATCTCGAGGGATGCACGGCGCCGATGCGCGACAACAATCAGTTGCACGCCGCGGTGGTGGAATTGATTGCACTCGAAGGCGCGCACATCAAGTATTCCACGGTGCAGAACTGGTATCCGGGCGACGCCAACGGCCAGGGCGGCATCTACAATTTCGTCACCAAACGCGGCGAATGCCGCGGCGCCAATTCACACATCGCCTGGACCCAGGTGGAAACCGGATCGGCCATCACCTGGAAGTATCCGAGCGTGATCCTGCGCGGCGATAACTCGATCGGCGAGTTTTACTCGGTCGCGGTCACCAACAACTTCCAGCAGGCCGATACCGGCACCAAGATGTTGCATATCGGCAAGAACACCCGCAGCACCATCGTGTCCAAGGGTATTTCCGCCGGTCGTTCGCAGAACAGTTACCGCGGGTTGGTGAAAGTGCTGGGCGGCGCCGACAACGCGCGCAATTTCACCCAGTGCGACGCCTTGCTGCTCAGCAACCGCTGTGGTGCGCACACTTTTCCGTACATGGAGGTCAGGAATCCCACCGCCAAGGTGGAGCACGAGGCCACCACCTCGAAGATTGACGACGACCAGTTGTTCTACTGCCGCAGCCGCGGCATTTCCGCCGAAGATGCGGTCAACATGGTGGTGAGCGGCTTCTGCAAGGACGTGTTCAAGGAATTGCCGATGGAATTCGCGGTGGAAGCCCAGGGCCTGCTGGCGGTCTCGCTGGAAGGTGCCGTCGGGTAAACCGGGTACGTCGCGAAGCACTGCTTCGCCCCGGCGAGCGCCCGACCAGGGAAGGCCGGGCTGGTCAATGCACCAGGGACGGTTACTCAAGTCAGGGTTGAACGATGCTGGTCATAAAGAATCTACATGCCAAAGTCGCCGATAAGGAAATCCTCAAGGGCATAGACCTCGAAGTCAACGCCGGCGAGGTACACGCCGTAATGGGCCCCAACGGCTCCGGCAAAAGCACGCTCGCGAACATTCTCGCGGGACGCGACGGTTACACCGTCACCGCGGGCAGCGTCAGCTACCAGGGCAAGGACCTGCTCGCCCTGGATCCGGAAACGCGCGCACGCGAAGGCGTGTTCCTGGCGCTGCAGTATCCGGTGGAAATCCCGGG
>JAGXAZ010000065.1 GCA_018971365.1 Gammaproteobacteria bacterium
GGTCAAAAATCTGAAGGAATTACTGGAAGAGTGGCTGGAATTCCGCACTGAAACCGTTACGCGCCGGCTCAGGTTTCGCCTCGATAAAGTCGAGAAGCGGCTGCACATTCTGGATGGCCTGCTGATTGCGTATCTCAATCTGGACGAGGTGATCGCCATCATCCGCAAGCACGATCAGCCCAAGCCCGTGTTGATGAAGCATTTCAAATTAACCGACGCACAAACCGAGGCGATTCTGGAAACCAGGTTGCGGCATCTGGCGAAGCTTGAAGAAATGAAGATCAGGGGCGAGCAGAAGGACTTGGCGAAGGAGCGTGAGGGACTGGAAAAGACATTAGGTTCTAAAGCCAAACTCAAAAAGCTGGTGCGCGACGAACTGGCGGCCGACGCCGAAACTTATGGCGACCCGCGGCGTTCGCAACTGGTGGAGCGTGCACCCGCGGCCCAGGCGATTGATGAAACAGAATTATTACCGACCGAGCCTACCACGGTGATTCTCTCCAAGGCCGGGTGGGTGCGGGCTGCGAAAGGCCATGAACTCGATCCGCGCACCCTGGCCTATAAATCCGGCGACGGCTTTCTCGCCGCGGCCTACGGCAAGAGCAACCAGCCGGCGGTGTTCCTGGATTCCACCGGTCGCGCCTACACGTTGCCGGCGCATTCACTGCCTTCGGCCCGCAGCCAGGGCGAGCCCTTGACGGGGCGGCTCACGCCTCCTCCGGGCGCGAGTTTCGCAGGCGCGTTGATAGGCGAACCGGAGGACAAATGGCTGGTGGCAAACGATGCGGGTTACGGCTTCGTGGTGAAACTCGGCGAACTCGTGTCACGCAACCGCTCCGGCAAGGCTACGCTGCGCCTGCCCAAGAACGCGCGCGTGCTGGTGCCGGCGCCGGTTCAGAACGTGAAAACCGGTCTGCTGGCGGCGGTCAGCAGTGAGGGACATATATTGGTGTTTCCAGTGAAGCAACTGCCGGAACTGGCACGCGGCAAGGGCAACAAGATCATGGGCATTCCCTCGAAGAAAGCCGCCAGCCATGAGGAATACATGGCGGCGGTTACTTGTGTGCCGGAAGGCGAAGCTCTGGTGATTTTCTCCGGCCAGCGTCACATGACGCTGTCGGCGAAGGAACTGCGCGAATACGCGGGTGAGCGGGGCCGCCGCGGCCTGAAATTGCCGCGCGGCTGGCGCACAGTGGAAGCCGTTTATCCGACGTCAAGGATGCCGGGGATAGAGTAGCGGTTGAAGAGCGGAATCGCGGCGGAGACCGCCGCTCCCACGCTTGCATTGGGGGGCGCGGCCGCTGCTGATATTCGGATTAACCCGTAACCGCACGCGTAGGCGTGGAATCCGCCATCACGACTTCCGGTTCCTGCACGTAATTTCCCTGGATGTATTCGATGCCGAGCTGGTAAAGCATGGCCATGGTTTCCGGCTTTTCCACCTTTTCGGCCACGGTGTGGATTTTCAACTCGCCGGCACGCGCCACGTATTTCTTGGTCAGATTGCGCTTGTCTTCCTCGGTGGCCAACACGGCGATCAGGCTGCCGTCAATCTTGATGTAGTCCACGTGCCGGATCAGTCCCAGGGTGTGCAGCGAATTCTGACCCAGTCCGAAGTGTTCGAGCGCAAAACCGCATTTCAGGCGATGCACGGCTTCCGCCAGCGCGCGCGTATCGGTAATGTATTTCTCCGCGGATTTTTCCGAAATCTCGAATACCAGATTGCCGGCGGGCAATGTCGTGTTCTTGAGCAGTTTGTCCAGCCACGGAAACAGACCCTTGTCGGTCAAGGACTGGTCCGACAGCCGCACGAACAGGCGTGCGGTTTGGTTCAGCTTGGCGCGTTCCACAATCATGGCGAGGCTGCGTTCCACGACCCAGCGGTCGATCGCTCCCGTCATGCCGGAGCGCTCCGCACCCGGGAGAAAGTCCTTGTTGGGAATTTCGTTGTTGTCCTCGTCGCGCATGCGGATCAGCATGTCCGACGTTTCGGTGACGTCGCCCGTCAGGCTGGCAATGGACTGGTACGCCAGCATGAAGCGGTTGGCCTTGAGCGCCTCGATAATGCGGCGTTTCCATTCGGTATCGGTGGCCTGGCCTAGTGCATCCACATTGGCGGGTGCCCAGGCGGCCACGGAACCGCCCTCGGCCAGGCTGGCCTTGGTGTGCGCTTCTTTGGCGTGCATCAGCGCCTGCTCGGCATCACGGTTGTGCTCGTCCAGCATCACGTAGCCGATGCTGCAGCTCATGCTGGTGGATTTGCCCATGGACTCGAAGATACGCGCGCCGACGGCAACGTGGAGTTTCTCCGCCGCATCCGCGATGTCTTTGAGTTTGGGACGGGTCATGATGACCGCAAAATCGGTGCCGCCGAAGCGCGCCACGATATCGTCGCGGGCAACGCTGGAGCGCACCAGGTCCGCCAGGCCCTTGATGATGCCGTCGCTGGCAATCATGCCAACCTTGCCGGTGACCTGAGAAAATTTGTTGGGTTTGATGTACAGGAGTGCGGACAGCGCCGGGCTTTTGTTTTTGGCCAGCTCCTGGCGCAATACTTCAATGAAGTGCACGCGGTTGATGAAACCGGTAAGCAGATCCAGGTTGCGCGCGGCGGTAAGCTGCTGCACGCTGGCCGCGAGCTTCTGGGTGAGCAGATCGATCTGCGCCTGCGCGTGGGACTGGTCCGGCGCCTGGGCTCCCGCGCCGCTGTCTTTGCTCTCGCTACGCACGGAAAGCTCCAGTGCCGGTTCACCGTCGAATTCCGCGTTCGCGATCTGCAGGGTGATTTTCAGCGCCTTGCCGTCGGCATGCTTGGCGTGCAAGGGCAGCGGTTTGACGGCGTGACGCTTGCCCGCCAGTTTAAGCGCCTCCTTGAGTGAGGTCTGGGCTTCGCCCGCGAAAAGCTCCAGCACCGGCTGACCGACAATTTGTCCGCTGGAGTTGTAACCGAAGAGCTCGAGGAACGCGGGATTCACGTTCACCAGTATGCCGTCGCTTACGTAGGCTATGGCATTCTTGGTGTCGCGCATCACGAGGTTGATGCGCTGTTCGTATTCCTTGAGGGTCAGGCCTTTTTGTTCCAGTTCGCGCGCCAGCGTCAACACTTCGAGTTCGCGTGATACCACCGCGCGCACGTGTTCCGGCTGCTCGACGGACACTAGGTCGCGTGCACCACTGTCGATGATTTCCGCCACCAGTTCCGGCTGCGTGGTGTCGCTGAGTGCGATCACCGGTACGTTGGGCAGCGACATGTCGCGCAGTTTGACGACATCCTTGAAAGGGGCGCCCGGTACGCTCATCGAGCAGAGAATCAAATCGGGACGCTGTGTCTTGACGCTTTTTTCCGCGCTCTCCATGTCCGCCGCCCACAGCGGCTTCACCGGATAGCCGGCCTTGCGCAGCGTGCTGTTGAGCTGCTCCGCTTCATTTTGGGAAGCGGTAACAATCAGGACGGGCAGTGCGTTCCGTGGCGACAAGGCGCAATCCTCAATTCGCAGGCGCAGGGGACAGCAAAAGTTTAAGCGTTATGACAACCGAGTGCACGCCGGCGGTCACAAGGCGGTCAGTGGCATCTTGGCGGGGGCGCCGGGGACCTCGCGCACCAGCCGCGGTACCAGATAACCCGGCAGCCGCGCCCGGAGCGCTCGCGCGATGTCCAGGGCCTGGCTGTCCGGCACGTCAAAATGGGCGGCCCCACTTACGCGATCCAGCATGTGCAGATAGTAGGGGATAACCCCCGCCATGAACAGTTGCTGCGACAGCTCGGCCAGCACCGTGGCCGAGTCGTTGACGCCTCGGAGCAACACCGACTGATTGAACAGCGTGGCGCCGGCGGCATGCAATTTCGCCAAAGCCGTTGTTACCTCGGCATTCAGCTCGCGGGCGTGGTTCACGTGCACCACCACGACCTTGCGCAAGCGGCAGTTGCGCAACCAGGACAGGAGCTCCGGGTCCACGCGCGAAGGCAATACGATGGGTTGACGGGTATGAATGCGCAAGGTGCGCAGCTGCTGAATCTCCTGCAGGCGCGCTACCAGCTCCGCCAGTATCCGGTCGCCCAGGGACAAGGGGTCGCCGCCGCTCAGTATGACTTCCGAGATGCTGGCGTCACTCCTTATATATTGGAGTGCGGGCTCCCAGTTATCGGTGCGCGCACTTTCTTGCGCGTAGGGAAAGTGGCGCCGGAAGCAATACCGGCAGTTGACCGCGCAGATGCCGGTGGCGATCAGCAGCACGCGGCCATGATATTTGTGCAGCACGCCGGGTGCGGCGCGGTTCACCATGTCGCCCACCGCGTCGTGGGTAAAGCCGGGTTGCGGTTCCAGCTCCGCGCCCAGCGGCAGCACCTGGCGCAGCAGCGGATCGGAGGGATCGCGCTTGCGCATGCGTGCCACGAAACTGCGCGGTACGCGCAGCGGAAATTCGCGGCTTGCGGCGCGCGCCGGTTCCAGCAGCGATGTATCCAGTTCCAGCAGGCGCAGTAATTCTGTCGGATCGCTGACCGCATCGGCGAGATCAGTCTGCCATTGGGAAGCCATGAGTGTGATTCACTACCAGGAGGCTGCCTCCGGGGAGGCGTTGGTTGTATGATGACGCCCCTTTGGGGCGGCACGGGCCGCCATTTTGCACTCAGATTGGCGGAAAAAAAATGGCAAGCTACAGCACCAGCGAATTCAGGGCCGGCCTCAAGATCATCATGGACGGTGATCCCTATAACATCGTGGAAAACGAATTCGTCAAACCCGGCAAAGGCCAGGCCTTCAACCGCGTGAAAATCCGCAACCTGCGCACCGGCAAGGTGCTGGACCGCAATTTCAAGTCCGGCGACGCGGTGGAAGCGGCGGATGTCAGCGACATGGAATTCCAGTATCTCTACAACGACGGCGAGATGTGGCATTTCATGAACCCGGAAAACTACGAGCAGCTCGCGGCCGATAAGACCGCCATGGGCGACGCCGGCAAATGGCTCAAGGGCGAGGAGGTGTGCATCATTACCCTGTGGAACGGCCGGCCGCTGTCGGTGCAGGCGCCGGTGTTCGCCACGCTCAAGATCACCCACTGCGAACCGGGCGTGCGCGGCGACACGGTGAGCGGTGCCACCAAACCGGCGACGGTGGAAACCGGCGCCACGGTGCAGGTGCCACTGTTCGTGAACGAAGGCGAAATCATCAAGGTGGATACGCGCACCGGCAAGTATTCCGCACGCGTCAAGGAATAATAATGAAGTGCGGAGTGAATGCTCAGGCTGTGCTGCAACGGAGATATCACCGGCAGTTCGGCCAGTCCGAGCGTCCGTGTCTGGCCCTCTCCATTGACAAAGGAGGGCGGGAGCGGATTTGAAAATCCAAAATCCCCTCCAATCCCCTGTTTTCGAAGGGGGTGACTCTTGGCGGCCGACGGCGGGTCTTGCCAATCTCAGGCTGCGTGCCGAGCTGCTGAAAAAAATCCGGACGTTCTTCGAACTGCGCGAAGTGCTGGAGGTGGACACACCGGCGCTGTCGCGGGCCGCGGCCACGGATCGGCATCTGGCGAGTTTCCGCGTCGAGAGTGCGACCGGCACCCGTTTCTACCTCCACACCTCACCGGAATTTCCCATGAAACGCCTGCTGGCGGCAGGCGCGGGCGACATCTGGCAGCTCTGCAAAGTATTTCGTGAAGGCGAAGCGGGTCGCCTGCACAATCCCGAATTCACTCTGATTGAATGGTACCGGCTGGGCTTTGACCCGCACCGCCTGATGCGTGAAGTGCAGGAGCTGCTGGCCGAGCTGCTGCCGGCGGCGTCATCCGCAGCCGAATACTCGACCTATCGTGAAGCGTTTCAGCGGCATGCCTATCTAGATCCATTCAATTGCGGGAAACAGGACTGCATGCGTGTGCTACAAATTTCGGGCCGGCACGTTCCCGCCGAGAGCGATCTGGACCACGACGGCTGGCTGGATCTAGTGGCGGGCGAGCTAGTTTATCCCAAACTGGGCCGGCAGGGGCTGAGTTTCATATATGACTATCCCGCGAGTCAGGCGGCGCTGGCACGCGTGCGCGCAGGCGATCCCGCCGTGGCGGAACGTTTTGAGGCGTTCTTTCGTGGCATCGAACTCGCCAATGGATTTCACGAATTGCTGGATGCCGCTGAACAGCGCCGGCGCTTTCAGGCGGACCGTGATTATCGGCGCAGCCACGGTCTGCCGGAGGTGCCGCTCGACGAAAATCTGCTCACCGCCCTGGAATCCGGGCTGCCGGATTGCGCTGGGGTGGCGCTGGGTTTGGACCGCGTGCTGATGCTGGCGGCGGGCGCGCACTCCCTGGATGAAGTCATCGCGTTCCCGTCGGGTCGCGCCTGATTTGCCGCCAGCGCCTCAGCAGCGCCGTGTAAATCACAATGTTGATGGCGATGACCAGACTGCCCAGTGCCAATTGGATGTGCGCGGTCAGGTGTGCCGGATACAGGATGGGCATGAGGTAATGGGTCACGAAATCGCTGCGGTAGGCGGCCAGGCCGGCACGCTCGCGCAGCGCATCCTCTAGGTAGGTGAGCGGACAGATCCAGTGGGTGAACTCCACGAGCGTACCCCAGACGATGGCCGGCAAGTGCAGGAATACCAGCCACCATCGCAGCCACAGCAGCAATCCCCCCGCGACCACGAAGATCACGAAGGCGAAGTGGATGACGACCACCAGGTCTGACAACAGCAGATAGGGCAACGCGACGCCTGCCGGAAACACGCGCACTCATTGTGCGGCGTAGAATAGCGTCTGTGCAATCGCCTGCGACGCAGAACCGCCATGTTTGAACTCAAGGGTATTACGGTAAAAGACAAACCCGCGCTGTACGCGGAGCTCGTGCAGCAGGCGCAGGGCCTGCTGCATGGCGAGCGTGACCTGATTGCCAACGCCGCGAATTTTTGCGCGCTGCTGTATTACAGCCTGCCGGACGTGAATTGGGCGGGTTTTTATTTCCTCAAGGACGGTGAGCTGGTGGTCGGTCCGTTCCAGGGCAAACCTGCGTGCGTGCGCATCCCCCTGGGAAAGGGGGTGTGCGGAAAAGCGGCGCAACAACGCGCATCCATCGTGGTGCCGGACGTGAACCAATTTCCCGGTCACATATTCTGCGACGGCGCTTCGCTGTCCGAAATCGCGGTGCCGCTGATCAAGAACCACAATACGCTGGGCGTGCTGGACATTGACAGTCCCCGACTCTCACGGTTTGACGAGGAAGACCGCGCGGGGTTGGAAAAGCTGGCAGAGACATTTCTCGGCGCGGTTTGACCGGTCGCGGCATCCCGGGCATGAAAATCTCCTGGCAGGAGCAGTCACCAGACCACGATTCCAGAGAATCGCGGCATCGCTATCCGGAGGCCGCTCCCGCAAACTCATTGTTTATAGCAGCGTGCCGATGCACTGTCCCATGCGCACGCCGCTGCCGGGTGACAGTTCGCGCTGCCAATGCACGCGGTCTGCCGCGAACAGCACAATCACTGTGGAGCCCATGTTGAATCGCCCCAGCTCCGCGCCTTTGGCCAGTTCCAGCCTGTTGTCGAGATAGTCCCAGGAGCGCAGCACGTAGCCGCGTGGCGGGGTGATTTCTCCGGCCCACACTGTCTCAATGCTGCCGACGTTGAGGGCGCCGACCATGACTACGGCCATGAGCCCGGCCGTGGTGTCGAAGATCATGGCGACGCGCTCATTGCGCGCGAACAGTCCGGGCACCGTACGCGTGGTCGCTGGGCTGACGCTGAACAACCGACCCGGCACGTGCAGCATGCGCAACAGAGTGCCATCCACGGGCATGTGGACACGGTGATAGTCCTTGGGCGAGAGATAGAGCGTCATGAATGCACCAGCGGCGAATTTTCCCGCCACCACGGCGTCGCCACCCAGTAATTCAGTCAGGCTGAAAGTCCGCCCCTTAGCCTGAATGACACGCTCGCCAGTGATTTTGCCAAGCTGGCTCAACGTGCCGTCCACAGGACAGGCAATGGCATCGGGCTCGGCTGTCACCGGGCGCGCGCCGGTGCGCAGGGCTCGCGTGAAGAACGCATTGAAGGTCGGATAGCCGGTGATATCGGGGACCGCGGCCTCACCCAAGTCCACGTCGAAGCGCCGGATGAATGCGCGGATCAACCAGTTCTTGAAACCCACGTGCTTCAGGCGGGTCAGCCAATGAGTGAAGCGCGAAATCGCATGTTGTGGCAACAGATATTGCCAAGCGGATCTGAGCCAATCTCCGAGCCGGGCTCCGGTCGCCACGCGCGTGCCGTCAGCCTGGCGGCGGGCTGCGGCGCACCGGCGCCAAGATGGACAGAGAAGAACCGTCCGAGAATGTAATGGTCAGCGTGACGAAGTCGCCGACATGGAAAGTTTTGGCCGGGTGCATGAGCACGAGATGATCGCCACCCGTGCCGAGCGTCACGCTGGCATGCGCGGGCAACGCCAACGCTTTCACGGTTTGCATGTTTTCCTTGACGTTCTGCCCGGTGCCACGTTGCAGCGTGGCCTCGCCAAAATCCGCGCTGGTGATTCGGTCTAGCGTAAGCACGTGGTTGGTCCGATTGGTGAGCGTCAGGTAACCGGCCATGACCTCGGTGCCCGGCGGAGCCTCGCGTATCCAGACATGGCTGGCATTGACCGACGGCCCGTCGGCAAGCACGCCGCCCGCAGCCAGCAACAGCAGCAATCCCCAAAATATCCGGCGATATCGCATCAACATTCTCCGCGCTGGGTAAGAATGATGCGGTAGTCATTGGCCATATGCAATGGAATCATGAGCCAGCGTCCGGACCGCACGCTATATGGAATACCCGAGGCTCCAACGGCACTGTGGCCGGGCATGCGGAAAATTCTGCCACGCAAACTTTGCATGCCGGCATTTCGATTATGATACGCGCCGGATTCGCGGGAGCCTGAAGTGGAGCAATTCGAGGAGATCAGCAGCCAGCTGCACACGCTGGCGGATTTTGTCCGCTGGGGTGCGAGTGCATTCAACCAGGCGCAATTGCATTTCGGTCACGGCAACAGCAACGCCGTGGACGAGGCGCTGAACCTGGTGCTGCACGGCGTCAATCTCGATCACGACATTCCGCCATGGCTGCTGGAAACCCGGCTGACCGCGGCGGAAAAACGTGCCGTGTATGCCTTGCTGTGTGCGCGGCTGGAGACCCGCAAGCCCAGTGCCTATATCACGCGGCACGCACGTTTCGCAGGACTGGATTTCTACGTGGATGAGCGCGTGCTGGTGCCGCGTTCGCCCATTGCAGAATTGATCGAGAAGGGTTTCGAGCCGTGGATCGAATCCGAACGTGTGCGGCGCGTGCTGGATCTGTGTACCGGCAGCGGCTGCATCGCCATTGCGTGCACGTGCGTGTTCCCGGAAGCGCAGGTGGACGCCAGCGATATTTCCGATGATGCGCTGGAAGTGGCGCGCATCAACGTGGATAAGCTGCACGTACGCGGCCAGGTGACGCTGCACCGCGCGGACGTTTTTCAGGGCCTACCGGCGGCGCGCTATGACATCATCGTCAGCAATCCGCCGTATGTGGATGCCGAGGACATGGCGACTCTTCCCGAGGAGCATCGGGCCGAGCCCGCCGTGGGTCTGAGCGCGGGCGTGGACGGTCTTGATGTCGTGCGCCGCATCCTTGCGGGCGCGCCTGAATACCTGGCGCCGGGCGGCATTCTGGTGGTGGAGGTGGGCAACAGCCGCTGGGCGCTCGAGCAGGCATATCCCGCGGCGCCATTCACGTGGCTGGAATTCCAGCGCGGGCATGCGGAAGTATTTGTGCTGGAAGCCGCACAAGTTGCCGCGATTTCTCCGCAGAAAAAACGGGCGTAGCGTGTCGGGCAACAGTTTCGGCAAAATGTTCGTGGTCACCAGCTTTGGTGAGAGTCACGGGCCCGCGCTCGGCTGCATCGTGGACGGCTGTCCGCCGGGCATGGAACTGAGCGCCGCCGACATCCAGCACGACGTGGACCGGCGCCGCAGCGGGACTTCGCGGCACACCTCGCAGCGGCATGAAGCCGATCAGGTGGAGATCCTGTCAGGCGTGTTTGACGGTCGCACCACCGGCACGCCCATCGGCCTATTAATAAGGAATACCGATCAGAAACCCAAAGACTACGAAGCCATCAAGGAACAATTCCGGCCGGGCCACGCCGATTACACCTATTTGATGAAATACGGCCGGCGCGACTGGCGCGGCGGCGGGCGTGCATCGGCACGTGAAACAGCGATGCGCGTGGCAGCCGGCGCCATCGCGCGCAAGTATCTGCGCGAACGTTACGGCGTAACCATCCGTGGCTGGCTGGCGCAACTCGGTGCGCTGACGCTCGCGGCTACGGATATGGTTGCGATTGATGCCAATCCGTTTTTCTGTGCCGATCCCGCACGCGTGCCGGAACTCGAAGAGTTCCTGGATGCGCTGCGCAAGTCCGGCGATTCCGCGGGCGCGCGCATCACCGTGACCGCCGCTGGCGTACCTCCCGGCTGGGGTGAACCGGTGTTTGACAAGCTGGACGCCGATATCGCCGGGGCGATGATGGGCATCAATGCGGTCAAAGGCGTGGAAATCGGCGCAGGCTTTGCTGCCGTTACGCAGAAAGGCAGTGAACACCGCGACCCGATGACGCCGCAGGGTTTCCTGACCAACAACGCGGGCGGAATACTCGGCGGCATTTCCAGCGGTCAGGACATCGTGGTGAATGTGGCCGTGAAACCCACTTCGAGTCTGCGACTCCCGGCGCGCACCATCAATACGCGCGGTGAAGCGGCAGAGATCAGCGTGCACGGCCGGCATGACCCCTGCGTCGGCATTCGCGCCGTGCCCATCGTCGAGGCCATGTTGGCACTGGTGCTCATGGATCATGCGTTGCGCCATCGCGCCCAGAATGCCGATGTGAGACCCCCGCTTACGGCGATTGCAGCGAAAACACGCTAAAATCTTCCGCGCCGAATCCAGTGAATATCACCGGAGAATCCGTGAAGACGTATGACGTGGCGGTGGTGGGAGCCACCGGCGCC
>JAGXAZ010000066.1 GCA_018971365.1 Gammaproteobacteria bacterium
ATCACCACGTTCGCAAGCTTCGGGTCCGAGGATTCCGGCGTGCGCAATGCCACTTTGATGAGTTGCAGGGTCTGGATGATCTGCTTTTCCCCTTTAACTTCCACCTTGCCGAGGTGCATGACGGGTGCACCATCCTGCTCGCTCGGCGATGTGGGACTCTGCGCGGTTTCGCCGCCAGCCAGCGTCGCCAACGGCAGCCACAACGCGAAAGCAAGCAGGATAGTATTTGGATATTTGAACCGGCGACGGATGTTCATGTGAGCGCTCCCTTCTGGCGACGGTGATTACAGTGGCCAGGGCCGGAGGGTGAACCGCGTGTGCGTGTATTGCCGTTTGAATATATACCGTCTTTCGTACTGAATACAGCCGAAACCGGGGAGATGCCGGGGCTGCGTCAAGGCCATGAATGGCAAAGGCCAAGCGGCTACTATAAGCCCCCGTCCCCACGCCGTCAGGAGCCGCCCATGAGCCGCACCGCCATCCACACCGACCTTGCCCCCAAGGCCATCGGTCCGTATTCACAGGCGATCCGTACCGGCAACAACGTATACCTTTCCGGCCAGATCGGTCTCGACCCGAAAACCGGTGAGCTGGTAAAGGGCGGTGTTGATGCCGAGGCACAGCGCGTTTTCGCCAACCTCAAGGCGGTCTCCGAAGCTTCGGGCAAGGGTTTGGAACAGGTGGTACGCGTCACGGTGTATCTCACCGACCTGGTGCACTTCGCCAAGGTCAACGAAATCATGGCCGAGTATTTCCACCCGCCCTATCCGGCGCGCGTGACCGTCGGTGTCGCGGCACTGCCGCGCGGCGCACTCGTGGAAGTGGATGCGGTAATGGCGGTGTGAGATCCGTTGCCCCGCAACCGGTTGCGTACAGCCTGCGCGGTGACACGCCCGTACGTTATTTGCGAGGCGTAGGACCGCAGCTCGCGGACAAACTCGCACGCCTCGAGGTGCGTACCCTCTCCGATCTGCTGTTCCATCTGCCACTGCGCTACCAGGATCGCAGCAAGGTCACGCCCATAGGCGCGCTGCGTGCCGGCCAGCCGGCCGTGATCGAAGCGGTGGTGGAACTCGCCGACACCGTGATCCGCCACCGCCGCGTGCTGCTGGTGCGCGTGAGCGATGGCAGCGGAGCCCTCACGCTGCGTTTCTTCCATTTCAAGCAATCGCAGGCCGAGGCTTTCGGGCGCGGCGTACACCTGCGCTGCTACGGCGAAGTGCGCCTCGGAGCAGCCGGCCTGGAAATGGTGCATCCGGAATACCGGATTTTGAAAGATGCCGGCGCACCGCCCGAAGAGGCCGTGCTCACGCCGGTTTATCCCGCCACCGAAGGCATCGGTCAGGCGAAGCTGCGCGCGCTCGCCGGCCAGGCGCTGCAGTGGTTGGGCGACGATCCGGCGCTGTTGCCGGAGCTGCTGCCGGAGGAACTCCTGCGCCAGGCACACATGCCGAGTTTGAGCGAGGCGCTGCGTTACGTGCACCGGCCGCCGACCGATGCGCCGGTGGCGGCGCTCATGGATGGCAGTCATCCGGCGCAGCAGCGCTTGGCCTTCGAGGAACTGCTGGCACACCACCTGAGTCTGCGCCAGTTGCGACAGAAAGCGGATCGCAGCCGCGCGCCGGTGATTGCGGGCGAGAGCGCGCTCGCGGACAAGTTCCTGGGATCGCTGTCGTTCCCGTTGACCGGCGCACAGCAACGTGTAGCGCGGGAAATCCTGCAGGATCTTTCCCGGCCGCATCCCATGATGCGGCTGCTGCAAGGCGATGTCGGTTGTGGCAAGACTGTGGTGGCGGCGCTCGCTGCGCTGCATTGCATCGGCGCCGGCTGGCAAGCCGCGTTCATGGCGCCCACCGAGCTTCTGGCCGAACAGCACTATCGCAGTTTTCTCTCCTGGTTTGCACCGCTGGGCCTGGAACCCGTTTGGCTCGCGGCGCGGCTGTCCGCGGCGCAACGTGCGCTGAGTCTGGAAAAGATCCGCAGCGGTCAGGCCGCGCTCGCGGTTGGCACGCATGCGCTGTTTCAAACCGCCGTGAGCTTCGCCAGGCTCGGGCTGGTCATCGTTGACGAGCAGCACCGCTTCGGCGTGCACCAACGCTTGGCACTGCGTGAAAAGGGCGCGCAGGCGGGCGCCTATCCACACCAGCTCATCATGACGGCGACACCCATTCCGCGCACCCTGGCCATGACCGCCTACGCCGATCTCGACG
This sequence comes from Gammaproteobacteria bacterium, assembly GCA_018971365.1. Classification (GTDB taxonomy): domain Bacteria; phylum Pseudomonadota; class Gammaproteobacteria; order Natronospirales; family REEB76; genus REEB76. The sequence goes on from JAGXAZ010000066.1 coordinate 2,211, forward strand.
TGTCGGCAATTGACGAGTTGCCGCCGGGGCGCACTCCGGTGAAAACCGCGGCGGTCTCCGAGCGGCGCCGCTCTGAAGTGGTGGCGCGCGTTCACCACGCCTGTCGCGCCGGCCGCCAGGTGTACTGGGTGTGCCCGCTAATCGAGGAATCCGAAGTGCTGCAATGCCAGGCCGCCGAGGATACCGCCGCGGCACTCACTGCGGCGCTCCCGAAGCTGAACATCGGACTGGTGCACGGGCGCATGCCGGCGCGGCTCAAAGAGCGCGCCATGGCGCACTTCCGGGCGGGCGACATCCAACTGTTGGTGGCCACGACGGTGATCGAAGTCGGCGTGGACGTGCCGAACGCCAGCCTCATGATCATCGAAAACGCCGAGCGTCTCGGGCTGGCGCAACTGCACCAGTTGCGCGGGCGCGTGGGGCGCGGTGCGCTGGAGTCGGGTTGCGTGATGCTCTACCATGCGCCGCTGTCGACAGCGGCGCGCGCACGCCTCGAGGTCATGCGCACCACCAACGACGGCTTCGAAATTGCGCGTCGCGATCTGGAACTGCGCGGACCCGGCGAGCTGCTGGGCACGCGCCAGGCGGGGGAGCTGCGCTTGCGCATCGCCGACTTGACCCGCGATGCGCCGCTCATACCGCGGGTGCAACAGACGGCGGGCCTGCTGCTGGAGCGTTATCCCGAGCGCGTCACGGCACTGGTTACGCGCTGGCTGGGCGACGGCAGCCGTTACCGCGAGGTTTGAGCACCCATGCCCAAGCTGACAGCCGATCTGCTTCCCACCGACGGCCAGCCACTGTGGCGGCCGCCCAGTGCCTGGCGGGACGAACCGCAGCTCATGGCGCTCCAGCCGTGGTTGACGCATTCGGGCTCGCTCACGGAAAAACTGCGCGCGGCCGTGGGCGGCGCCTTTCATGTCAGAGTGCTGCATGAGGGCGTGACGCAGCTCGGCGCCGAGGATGCAATGCTGCTGCACATGCTCCCGGGTAGCACCGCGCGCCTGCGTGAAGTGCAGCTCTGCGGCGATGTGCCGCTGGTCTACGCGCGCACCTTGGCGCCGTCAAAAGCCGCGGGGTGGCTGCAAGACCTCAATTCCCGGCCGCTCGGTGATCGGGTGTTTGCCGAAGCCGGCACGCAGCGCGGCGCAATCGAGGCGGCCCGCCTGGACGACACCCAGCCCTTGTACCGCTCCGCAGTCAAGGATATTGAACATGCCGCGGCAATTCTGTGGGCACGACGCTCGGTGTTGAGCCTGCGCGACAGCCGGCTCCTCATTTACGAATGCTTTCTCGGCATTCCGGAGCGTTGATGGATCCACGCCTGCGCCCGCTGTGGTTCAAACTGCGTTACAGCCGGTTGTTGCGCGCTTGGCTGCCGGCCGCAGGACGGCGCGCCTGGATTTATATCAGGCTGATGCGCATGCATCGTCCGATCGGCAGTTTCCTGCTGCTGTGGCCGACGCTGTGGGCCCTGTGGCTGGCGAGCCAGGGCCGCCCCACGCCCAAACTGTTTGCGATCTTCGTGATCGGCGTGTTCGTGATGCGCTCCGCGGGCTGCATCATGAACGACTTCGCCGATCGCAGCTTCGATCCGCACGTGCAGCGCACCCGCGAACGTCCGTTGGCGACGCGCGAGGTGCAGGTGTGGGAGGCGATGATCCTGTTCCTGGTGCTGTGCACCATGGGCGTGATACTGGTGCTGTTGCTCAACCGCCTGACGCAGGAGCTGGCGATCATCGGCGCGGTGCTGGTGCTCACCTATCCGTTCATGAAGCGTTACACTTATCTGCCGCAGCCGTATCTCGGCATGGCGTTCGGCTGGGGCATACCCATGGCCTATGCCGCGGTTACCGGGCAGGTGCCGACCGTTGCCTGGCTGATCTTCATCGCCAACATCATCTGGTCTACGGTGTATGACACCATGTACGCCATGGTGGATCGGCGCGACGATATCCGGATCGGGGTGAAATCCAGCGCTATCCTGTTCGGCGATCTCGACCGGCTGATCATCGGCATCCTGCAACTGCTGTTGATTGCGGATCTGGTGCTGGTCGGCAATCACGTCGGCATGAGCGCGGTGTATTACGTGGGGCTGGGATTCGCGCTGCTGTTCGCGGTGTACCAGCAGGCGCTGATCCGGCACCGCAATCCGCAGCGCTGCTTCCAGGCTTTCATGAACAACAACTGGTTTGGCGCCGCGGTGTTCGCCGGCATCCTGCTGCATTACACGTTTGCCGGCGGAATCTGACGCCCAGTCACATCGCCGGCGGCCGGTAATCCTGAATGAACTTCACGAACTCGTCTGCCGGCAACGGCTTGCTGATGTAATAGCCCTGCGCGCAATCGCACTGCATCCCGGCCAGAGCCTTGAGAATTCCCTGATTTTCCACGCCTTCAGCCACCACCGACAGACGGAAGGTATGCGCCAGGTCAACGATGACACGCACAATTTTCTCGTCGCCCTGATTCTTGAGCATGTCTATCACAAAGCCCTTGTCGATCTTGAGTTCCGAAACCGGCATGTTCCTGAAGTTCGCGAGCGAGGAGTAGCCGGTACCGAAGTCATCAATGGAAATCAGCGCGCCCGTGTCGGTGAGCCTGCGCAGAGTAGCGAAGCTCTGCTCCGGATCGCGCATGATTCCCGATTCGGTGATCTCAAGGATCAGGCGGTTGGATCTCACACCCCAGACGTTCATGGCGTCCGCCACGCGGCTCACAAGATTCGGGTCGTCAAGCAGCGTGGGCGCGATGTTGACCGATACCGGCAGCGGACCGAAGCGTGTGGGCCAATCGCCCGCCTGCTGCAGCGCCATGTTGAGTACCGACCAGGTGAGCGCGCTGATCTGGCCGGATTGCATGGCCACGGGTATGAATTTGTCGGGCGGCACCAAGCCGCGCGTGGGGCTGCGCCAGCGCACCAGGGTCTCGGCGCCCGTCAGCCGCCCGTCTTCCAGGCTGATTTTAGCCTGATAGAAGGTTTCCAGCTCGCCGCCTTCGAGCGCCTGATCCAGCTCGTTCTCGATGCCCCAGTGACTTGCCAGTTCCGTGGATGCCGATTCGTTGTAGATCGCATATGCCATTCCGCGACGTTCGGCTTCGGCGCGTGCCAGTTCCGCACAATGTAAAAGCGGCTCGGCCAGTTTGGCGTGATCGGGGCAGAGCGCGACCCCGATGCACGCACCCATGGAGACCCGCTGCTTGTCAATGACCATGGGCTCGGCCAGCGTGCGCAGGATCTTGTTGGCGGCCAGCACCGCGTGGCCCTCGTTGATGAGCCCGGGCAGGATCAGTGCGTACTCGTATTCACCGATGCGCAGGATGCGGTCGGAGTGTCGGCAGGCGCGGCCGAGGCGTTCCGCGATCTGCTGCACCACATCTTCGAGCTTGCGGAAACCGAACAGGGTGCCGAATTCCCGTCCGCGCCGGATTTGCACCACCAGCAGTGCAAGCGGGCCCTGGGCGCCGTCGACGTAGTCCTCGAGGTGGCGGACCAGCAGGGGCCTGTCCGGTTGCAGCGATACGATCTTTTCGGAGGTGACTGGCATGTAGCGGCCTACAGGTAGAGTTCTTGCGGATCGATCCCGTAGGCACCCGGCTCCAGGCCCTTTTCAATCCACAGCTTGTCCAGGTCCTTGAGATGTGAATCGAACATCAGATCCAGGGTGGTGAACTGCGGAAGGCGTTGTTTGTTTTCATCCAGTACCAGCATGACGCGCGGTTTAAGCCGGCGGGTATCGTTCTGCGCAAGCACTACCGCTACCGCGCCGTTATTCAGTTCCACCAGCGAACCCGTGGGGAATACGCCTACCACCTGCATGAACTGTTCTATCACCTCGGACTGAAACAAGGTGCCGCGCCAGGTGTAAATCTCGCGCACGGCCTCGTAGGGCGAGCGCAAGTGACTGTATGGCCGCGCTGTGGTAATGGCGTCGTAGCTGTCCACCATGCCGGCGATCTTGGCGGACATGGGGATCTCGTTTTCTTTGAGTCCGTCGGGATAGCCGCTGCCGTCGTGACGTTCATGATGCCAGCGCACCAGTTCCTGCGTGGTTCGAGTCACTTCACTCGCACCTTCCAGCAGATTCAGGCTGTATTGCACGTGATTGCGCACCACGTGCCACTCGTTCTCGTTGAGCTTGTCGGGTTTCGAGAGCAGTGCTTGCGGCAGCCGGGTCTTGCCCACGTCGAACAGCATGCAGCCCAGCCCGATTTCGCGCAGCGCGGCCTTGTTGAGTCCCAGGTGCCGCGCGAAGGCTATGCCCCAGATCGCGCTGCTCACCGAGTGGTTATACATGTAGGCATGGTGCCTTTTCATGCGTGTCAGCCAGATCATGGCGTCTGGATTGCGCAACACGCTTTCCACCATCGGTTCAACGGCGACAACTGCGAGCTGCACATCCAGGCGGCCGTCGTTTTCCAGTTTAGTGATCATCTCGTGCACGGCATGATTGGCATCGTCGTACGCTTGTTTGCCGGCGGGCAGCTCCTCTTCCATGGAGTGGGAACTCGCGCTGACCGTGCGATTGGCGCGATCGCTGCTGGAATCCACGCGCGTTTTGGCGAAGTTCGGGCCGGTGACTTCGGTGGTGACGCTGTAGTTGCCGGTGCCCCGGGCTTTGGCGCGCGGGTTTCCCTCGTAATGCCGTTCCAGGTCTATATAAACGTATTGGCAAATGCGCCGCAGCTCATCAATGTCATCCTGCGACTGAATGAAAAAGCCCTGGAACAGAAACGGCGTTTCGGTCCATGGGCGGTCAAGGCGCGCCACGTACATGCCGACTTCCAGGTCGGTGGTGCTGACTTTCTGCTGGTGCTGCGATTCCATGCTGGCGCCCCGGCCCGCTTATAGATGCCAACGGCCGACATTATGGTACGAAGTCGGGTGGCTTTGACAACCATGCTGCACGGGTGGCTGCAAGGCCGCTCACACCGGGCGGGCGGCCCGTGCCAAGCTCCACACGGTGATCCGGGCGGCACCCGCCTCGCGCAAAGCCCGGCTGAGGGCTCCCACCGTTGCGCCGGTAGTGACCACGTCATCGAGGACGGCCACATGCACACCCCGGAGCGAGGTGCGCACCTCGAAGGCATCGCGCAGGTTGCGCCGACGTTCCTTCGCGTCCAGTTTGGATTGCACCGCGGTGTTCATGCGGCGCAGGCAGGCCCGGTTATCCAGGCGCAGGTGCAGCCGGCGGCTTACCGGGTGCGCAAGTTCCAACGCCTGATTGAAGCCGCGCTCGCGCAGGCGCGCGCTGTGCAGCGGAATTGGGATGAGCAGATCCGGCTTGGCCATGGGCAGGCACATGAGAAATTCCGCCAGCAATTCGCCGAGGAGCTGGCCGGTGGCGAGGTCGCCGGTGAATTTGAAACGTTGCAGCAACTGATCGAGCGGCCAGTCATACACCAAGGGGCTCGCGGCGCTGTCCCAGAGCGGCGGGGATCTGAGGCATGCGCCGCAAAGCGCGGCACCGGTTTCGGCCGGCACGGGCAGCGCACATTGCGGGCAGGCGTGACGGTTCCAGGGTAGATCGCGCGCGCAGTCATTGCAGAGTTCGCGCCTGCTGCGGCTCGGCCGCGAACACAGCAAACAGTAAGGCGGATAAAGTCGGCGACTTGCCCCGGCCAGCCAACCGTAAACCATCCATGGTGCTCCAAAGTTGACAGCCGATAGTCCGTCGCTAAACTGCGTGCATCCGTTGCGGCGCGCTGCCGCAGCATCATGCCACGCCCGGACGAGGCCCACCATGCCTTCCCTGACTGCCGCCGATCACGACTTGCGCCACGACTGGACGCTTGCCGAAGTGCAGGCCCTGTTCGCGCTGCCGTTCAACGATCTGCTGTATCGCGCGCATTCGGTTTATCGCCGGCACTTTGATCCCAACAGCGTGCAAATTTCCACACTCCTGTCCATCAAGACCGGCGCCTGCCCGGAGGATTGCGCGTACTGTCCGCAGAGCGCGCGCTACCATACCGGCCTCAAGGCCGAGAAGCTCATGCAGGTGGAGGACGTGGTGGCTCAGGCCCGGAGTGCACGTGACAGCGGCGCCACGCGCTTCTGCATGGGCGCTGCGTACCGCTCGCCCAGGGACCAGGATCTGGATCACATCATTGATATGGTGAAAGCAGTGCGCGCGCTCGGCATGGAAACCTGCGCAACGCTCGGCATGCTGACGCCGCAGCAGGCGCAACGGCTCGCGGAAGCCGGACTCGATTACTACAACCACAACATTGACACATCCGAGGAATACTACGGCAGGATCATCAGCACGCGCCGTTTTCAGGAGCGGCTGGACACACTGCAGGCGGTGCGCGCGGCCGGCATGCGCGTGTGCTGCGGCGGCATCGTCGGCATGGGCGAGAGCATAACGGATCGCGCCCGGATGCTGCACACACTCGCCACGCTGTCGGAACATCCCGAAAGCGTGCCCGTGAACCAGTTGGTAAAAGTGCCCGGTACGCCGCTCGAAAGTGCCGATCCGGTCGATCCCCTGGATTTCGTGCGCGTAATTGCGGCGGCGCGCATCCTCATGCCGCGCTCGCACGTGCGCCTGTCCGCGGGCCGCGCTCAGATGAGCGACGAGCTTCAGGCTCTGGCGTTCTTCGCCGGCGCGAATTCGATTTTCTACGGCGACAAGTTGTTGACCACGGAGAATCCCGAACAGGATCGCGATCGGCAACTGCTGGCGCGCCTCGGCATGCATGCCGAGGCGCATGCCGGCGTGAGCGCACGGCGCGCTGCGGCCGAAGTATCCAATGCCCGCCGCCGCGCAGCGACTTGACCACGCGCTCCGCGCGGGGCTGGAGTCGCTCACCGCCCGATCCCTGTACCGCCACCGGCGCATCCTCGAGGGAGCGCAAGGCGCCGAGGTGAGCGTCAACGGCCGGCGGCTGCTGAATTTCTCCAGCAACGATTACCTCGGCCTGGCCGCGCACCCGGCGCTTGCCGAAGCCGCGCGCCGCGGGCTCGACCGGTACGGCACCGGCAGCGGCGCCGCGCATCTGGTGACCGGGCACACACACGCGCACCACGCGCTTGAAGAGGAACTCGCGGAGTTCGTCCAGCGCCCGCGCGCCTTGCTGTTTTCCAGCGGCTACCTCGCGAACCTCGGCATTGCGGGCGCTCTGCTGGAACGCGGAGACCTCGTGGTCGAGGACCGGCTGAACCACGCCTCGCTGCTGGACGCGGGCTTGCTCAGCAGTGCGCGTTTCACGCGCTACGCGCATGCGGATACGGATGCGCTGCAGCGGCGCCTGGCAGTGGCCGCGCGCCGCACGCTGGTCATGACCGACTCGGTGTTCAGCATGGACGGCGATCTTGCACCCTTGCCGGATTTGGCGCGGGCCTGCGAGCAGGCGCAGGCCGTGCTGATGGTGGACGATGCCCACGGCTTCGGTGTGTTGGGAGCGCATGGCCGCGGCACATTGGAACACTGCGGGCTGGGCATGGAAGAAGTGCCGGTGTTGATGGCGACGCTGGGCAAGGCGCTGGGCACATTTGGGGCGTTCGTGGCGGGCAGCGAGGCGCTGATCGAGACGCTCATCCAGTACGCGCGTACCTATATATATACAACTGCGCCGCCGGCCGCCTGGGCGGAAGCCGCGCGCGCCGTGCTCAGGCTCGTACGCACCGAAGGCTGGCGGCGCGAAAAACTGCACGCGCTGATTGCGCGTTTTCGCGCGGGTGCCGCCGCGCTTGGCCTGCCGTTGCTGGATTCACGCACCGCCATCCAGCCGCTGATGATCGGCGATGCCGCCGGGGCGCTCGCTGTTTCCGACGCGCTCGCGGCGCGCGGAATTCTGGCCGTTGCCATCCGTCCGCCCACGGTGCCGGCCGGCCGCGCGCGCCTGCGCTTGACGCTTACCGCCGCGCACAGCGACGCGCAGGTGGATCAACTGCTGGACGCCTTGGCGCAAGTGATGAAGCCAGTTAGCCGGTAGACATTCCCGCATTCAGCATATTTTCATGTCGCCGAACCTCCACATCGAAACCACAGGCCGCGGCCCCGATCTGTTCCTCATCCACGGCTGGGCTCTGCACGGCGGTGTATGGGACAGCCTGGTGCCGGAGTTGGCGCGCAGTTGGCGCGTCACGCGTGCGGACCTTCCCGGCCATGGTCGCAGCCGCGCGGTGCCGATGCCGGCCTCGTTGCCGGAGCTCGCCAGTCTGATCGTGCACGCGGCGCCGCAAACTGCCGTGTGGCTGGGTTGGTCACTGGGTGGACTCGTGGCGCTGCAAGCGGCGCTGGATTTTCCGGAACGCGTGCGCGCGTTGATCCTCACCGGCAGCACGCCGCGATTTGTGACGGCGCCGGACTGGGACTGCGCCATGCCGCCGCAACAGCTGGCGGAATTCCGTAGCGAGCTAGCGCGTGATTACCGCGGCGCGGTGCAGCGCTTTCTCGCCTTGCAGGTGCACGGAGATGCGCGCGCGCGCGCCGGCTTGCGGCAGTTGCGCGCCAGCCTGTCCGCCTGCGCCGAGCCTGATGTGCAGAGTCTGGCGGCGGGCCTCGAAATCCTGCGCACCGGCGACTTGCGCGCCGACGTGTCACACGTTACGCAACCCACGCTGGTATTGACCGGCGTGTATGATCGGCTGGTTCCGTCCGCGGCCGGCGCCTGGCTGGCGGATGCAATCACGGGCGCGCGCCTTTGCGCTTTTCCGGAAGCGGCGCACACGCCTTTTCTGTCGTATCCGCGGAAATTCCTTGTGGCATTGCAGGATTTCCTCACGCCTCTGCAGGTCACGGCCGTACCGCCATACGCGTGCGGAGCAGCGCGGCATGGATGAGTTCACGCTTG
>JAGXAZ010000067.1 GCA_018971365.1 Gammaproteobacteria bacterium
CGCCGCCTTGCGGCGGCGCTTCGATTCCCTGTGGGAGCGGCACTCTTGCCGCGATGGTGTTATTGAATCGCGACGGAGACCGTCGCTCCCACAAGCTCGCTCCTCCCACCGCCTTTGTTATTTCACCAGCAGCGGAATAATCAGCAGCGCCACGATGTTGATGATCTTGATGAGCGGGTTGATGGCCGGGCCGGCGGTGTCCTTGTAGGGGTCGCCGACGGTGTCACCGGTGACCGCGGCCTTGTGGGCTTCGGAGCCCTTGCCGCCCAGGTTGCCGTCCTCGATGTATTTCTTGGCGTTGTCCCAGGCGCCGCCGCCGGTGGTCATGGAAATCGCCACGAACAAGCCGGTGACGATGGTGCCGACCAGCACGCCACCCAGTGCCTGCGCGCCCAGGAACACACCGATGATGATGGGCACGACAATGGGCAGGAGCGAGGGAATGATCATTTCCTTGATGGCGGCTTTCGTCAGCATGTCCACGGCGCGCGAGTAATCCGGCTTGGCTTTGCCGGTCATGATGCCGGGGATTTCCTTGAACTGGCGGCGCACCTCATTCACCACCGAACCGGCGGCGCGGCCCACCGCTTCCATGGCCATGGCGCCGAACAGGTAGGGAATCAATCCGCCGATGAACAGGCCGATGATGACTTTGTAGTCGGACAGATCGAAGCTGAAAGATTTACCCAGTGCCGTGAGGTTGTGGGTGTAATCCGCGAACAGCACCACGGCGGCGAGCGCCGCGGAGCCGATGGCGTAACCCTTGGTCACGGCCTTGGTGGTGTTGCCGACCGCGTCCAGCGGATCGGTGACGGCGCGCACTTCCTTCGGCAGGTCCGCCATTTCGGCGATGCCGCCGGCGTTATCGGTGATCGGGCCGTAGGCGTCGAGCGCCACAATCACGCCGGTCATGGACAGCATGGTGGCGGCGGCAATCGCGATGCCGTACAGGCCGGCGAACCAATACGCCAAGCCGATGCTAATGCAGATGGCAATCACCGGCAGCGCGGTGGCTTTCATCGAGATGCCCAAACCCGCGATGATGTTGGTGGCGTGGCCGGTGGTGGACGCCTGCGCGATGTGACGCACCGGCTTGAACTGGGTACCGGTGTAGTACTCGGTGATGGCCACCAGCACTACGGTCAGCACTGGGCCCACCACCGCGGCTTCAAACAGGCCCATATAGCCGATGCTCGGCATGCCTGACATCAACCAGCGGCCGACGAAGTAGAAGCCGATGATGGAGAGGATGGCGGCCACGATCACGCCGGTATAGAGCGCGTTCATGATCTTGCCGCCTTCGCGGCCGCGCACGCAGAAGATGCCGATGATGGAGGCGAGGATGGACACGCCGCCGAGCGCCAGCGGATAGATCACCGCGTTCGCGCCCAGTTCCTTGAGCATCAGACCGCCGAGCAGCATGGACGCCACCATGGTGACGCAGTAGGTTTCGAACAGGTCCGCGGCCATGCCGGCGCAGTCGCCGACGTTGTCGCCGACGTTATCGGCGATTACCGCCGGGTTGCGCGGGTCGTCCTCGGGGATACCGGCTTCCACCTTGCCGACCAGATCGGCGCCCACATCGGCGCCCTTGGTGAAGATGCCGCCGCCCAAACGCGCGAAGATCGAGATCAGCGAGGCGCCGAAGGCGAGGCCGATGAGCGCGCGCAGCGCTGCGTCCTCGCCGATGCTGTGGCTGAGAATGAAGTAGTAGCCGGAGACGCCGAGCAAAGCGAGGCCCGCCACCAGCATGCCGGTGATGGCGCCGCCGCGGAACGCGAGCTTGAGAGCCGCTTTCACGCCGTGGCGCGCGGCTTCAGCGGTACGCACATTGGCGCGCACCGAGATGTTCATGCCGATGTAGCCCGCCGCGCCGGAGAAGATACTGCCGATGGCAAAGCCGATGGCGGCCCACCAGTTGTGCAGCACGAAGCCGATGAGCAGCAACAGCACTACGCCGGCGATGGCGATGGTGCGGTACTGGCGGTTGAGATAGGCTTTCGCGCCCACCTGAATGGCGGAAGCAATCTCGTGCATGCGCTCGTTTCCCGCCGGCTGCTTCAGTATCCAGCCCACGGAAACGATGCCGTACAGGATCGCGAGTACGCCGCAGATCAGCGCGAACCACAGACCATATTCAATCGTCATTTATATGTCTCCCGTTATTGTTACGCAATTCCAATGATTCTTGATCCTTCATACCCGCGCAAGCGGAAATCCAGGAATATCCAGAACTGGATACCTGCTACCGCAGGTATGACGGGTGAACCGATTTTCCTGACGTTATTCAAATCTTGAACTCGGTTTCAAGTTTCTTCGGCACCGCCAGATTCTTGAGCGTCACATACTGCGGCAAGCCGTCCTTGTAGGGCGGATAGTCTTCACCCCGGATCAGCGGCGCCAGATAACGGCGCGCCTTCGCGGTGATGCCGAAACCGTCAGTGGTGATGAAATCGCGCGGCAGGAATTTTTCACGGTTGGCCACGTCCGTGAGCCGGGCCATGCCGATGGACCATTTGTAGGGCCGGTCGGACTTGCGCACGATCGCGGGCATCACGGCATTGTGGCCCTTGAGCGCGAATTCCACCGCCGCTTTGCCGACCGCGTAGGCCTGATCCACGTCGGTCTTGCTCGCGATGTGGCGCGCGGAGCGCTGCAGGTAGTCGGCCACCGCCCAATGATATTTATAGTTGAGATTTTCCATCACCAGATTGGCGATGAACGGCGCCACCCCTCCCAACTGGCTGTGACCGAAGGCATCCTTGCTGCCGACTTCGGCGAGGAACCGGCCTGCGGCGTTGCGCACGCCTTCCGACACCACGATCACGCAATAACCGTCCTGCTTCACGCTGGCGCTGACCTTGTCCAGGAATGCAGGCTGATCAAACGGAATTTCGGGGAACAGAATGATGTGCGGAGCGCTGTTGGTGCGGTCCTGGGCCATGCCGCCGGCCGCCGCGATCCAGCCCGCGTGGCGGCCCATGACCTCCAGGATGAACACCTTGGTGGAGGTCTTGGCCATGGACGCCACGTCCAGCGCCGCCTCGCGCGTGGACACCGCCACGTATTTCGCCACCGAGCCAAAGCCCGGGCAGCAGTCGGTCACGGCGAGATCATTGTCCACGGTCTTGGGAACGTGGATGGCCTGAATAGAGTACCCCAGGGTTTCCGAAAGCTGCGAGATCTTGAGGCAGGTGTCGGCGGAATCGCCGCCGCCGTTGTAGAAAAAGTAACCGATGCGGTAGGCGCGGAAGACCTCGATCAGGCGCTGGTACTGGACGCGGCTTTCGTCCACGCCCTTGAGCTTGTAGCGGCAGGAGCCGAAGGCACCGCCCGGCGTATGCTTCAGCGCCCGGATGGCGGCGGCCGATTCCCGGCTGGTATCAATCAGGTCTTCCGTCAATGCGCCGATGATGCCGTTGCGGCCGGCATAGACTTTGGCGATGCGGTTCTTGTGCTTGCGCGCGGTTTCGATGACTCCGCAGGCGCTCGCGTTGATGACGGCGGTCACGCCGCCCGACTGGGCATAAAAGGCGTTCTGGATGGAAGCCATGCAACTCGGGACTCTTGTATTTGTGGGCGGGAAGTCTGACCGCCCCCGGGCCGGCGGGCATTGTAGCGGGGCGGGGAGGAATTGCAAAAAAAATTGCCCGCCGCCGCAGGCGCGTTGACGTTGCGGGAATCAGCGGGTACTTTACGCCTGCCGTGAAGCCCTGCCCGCGTCCGGGCGCCGCAGGCTCCACCGGCTGTCCCGCCCAACATCAACACGAGACATCACATGAGAATTGTGCTGCTGGGGGCCCCCGGTTCCGGTAAAGGGACACAGGCCGACAAACTCTCCGCGAAATACCGGATTCCGCATGTTTCCACGGGCGACCAGTTGCGCGAGGCCCTGGCCTCGGGCACACCGCTGGGCCTGCAGGCCAAGGCCGCCATGGACGCGGGCCAGCTGGTGTCGGACGAAATCGTGCTCGGCATCATCCGCGAGCGCCTGCGCGCCGCGGATGCCCGCAACGGCGCCATCCTCGACGGCTTCCCGCGCAACCTGGCTCAGGCCCAGGTGCTGGATGACATGCTGCGCGCTCTCGGCCAGCCGCTGGATTGCGCGGTGCTGCTGGACGTGGACTTCGACGTGCTGCTGCAGCGCCTCGCCGGCCGACGTACCTGCGAAAACTGCGGTGCCACCTACAACATTTACACTAATCCGCCGCGTCTCGACGACCAATGCGACCGCTGCGGTGCGCCGTTGCACCACCGCCCCGACGACAACGAGGTCACCATCAGCAACCGCCTGCGGGTGTACGAGCTGCAGACCAAACCGCTGTTCGCGTTCTATCGCAATCAGGGCAAGCTCGAAACCGTCAACGGCACCGGCGAAGTGGACGACATTTTCCGCCGCCTGGTGGCGGTGCTCGATCCGATCGCCAAGGGTTTACGCAAGCCCAAGCCGCCTGTACCGCCCGCGCGACCGGTCAGGAGCGCGGTCAAAGCCACGGCGGCCAAACCGGCCAAGCCTGTGCCGAAAAAACCGGTGGTCAAGCCGGTCAAATCAAAGCCAAAGCCCGCGGGCAAACCGGCACACGCCAAAGCCAGGCCGGCGAAAGACGCCAAGCGTCCTGCGAAAAAAAGCCGCACGCACAGATAAATTGTGGGGGCGGAATCATTGTGGGAGCGACGGTCCCCGTCGCGATCCCCACTCGCAAGAATCGCGGCGAGTATCGCCGCTCCCACAAATAATGCAGGATTTCCTATTTCTGCGGCTGAATGTCCAGATTCCCGTCTTTGACGCCGAGTGCGGTTTTGCCTTCAAGCAGTTGCAGTAACGCCCGGCCTGCGGTTTCCAAGCGCCAGCCCTGCAACACCGGAACATCGCGCGCGCCGCGCACCAATTGCTCCAGTTCGGCGCGGCTCGCGAGCTGGACCGGGCTCACCCCGGCCGCGGCACCTTGCAGGCGCAACACCGACATAAGCGCGTCCACCAGTGCTTCCTGCGCGGCGTTCAGACGCTGCGGCGCGGGCAATGTTTTGGCCTCGCCGCGTGCCATCGCGATCAAGCCCAGCCATTCTTCCGCATGCTTGTTCAGCACACTTTCCGCCAGACCGCGCACCGCACGCAGTTCGTCCATGCCGGCAGGCAATTGCTTCGCAATGTCCGTCAACACCTCGTCCTTGAGCACCCACTGGCGCGGCAGATCGCTCTGCATCGCGGTATGCTCGCGCCATGCGGCCAGTGCCTTGGCCGTAGCCAACTGGCGCGGCTTGAGGCGCTGCAGGCCGCGCAGCTTTTGCCAGGCGTTGTCCGGATCCGGGCGATAGGTGGCGGGATCGGTGAGGCGTGCGGTCTCCGTGTCCAGCCAGCCCATGCGTTGCTGGCTTTCGAGTTTGTGTTTCAGCCGCGGATAAATCTCGCGCAGGTAGCGCACATCATCGGCGGCATACTGGCGCACCGCGGGAAGCAATGGCCGGCGCGTCCAATCGGCGCGCGTATGGCTTTTTTCCAAATTCACGCCCAGCACGCCCTGGACCACTGTGGCGTAACCGGCCTGGTCGGGGAAACCCGCGAAACTCGCCGCCAGTTGCGTGTCGAACAGCGGCGCCGGCACCCGGCCGTTCAGATTGAAGAAGATTTCCAGATCCTGGCGCGCCGAATGCAGCACCTTGAGAATGCGCGCGTCGTCGAGCACCGCGAGCAGCGGATCGAGCGAGGGCAGCGCCAGCACGTCCACACATGCGACCAGCCGCTCTGTGGCCACCTGCACCAGGCACAGCTTGGGATAATAGGTGCGTTCGCGCATGAATTCCGTATCCAGCGCCAGCCACTCGCTGGCGCCAAGTTCGACGCACAGCGCCTGCAACGCCTCGACGGTTTCGATCCACAGATAATCATCGGTCATGGAATTTCAGGGCTGAAGTCCGGTGGGCCGGCACGGTATGATGCGAGCCGGTCACTTGCACAGGAGGACGGGTGAAAGCAATTGTACGCACCTGCTGGCACATTTGCCTGCTGCGTCAGGGTCCGCAGGTGTTTCCACGCTCCTGGATGTTGTTCGTCATCCTGTTGCTGCTTTACATGGCCGCAGACGTGGCGCTGTTTGTGGCGCAGGGACTGCGGGGCCGGGTGTTGTTGCCGGAGTTGCTGCTGGACACAGCCCTGTTGTTGGCGTTCTTTGCGCTGGTGCTCGCAATCTGGCAGAAACTCGAGCGTTTCAACCAGACGCTCAGTGCGCTGCTCGGCACCGGGACCATCATCATGCTGGTGGCCGTACCGCTCAGCCTGCTGGCCACGCTGCTGCCCGTATCCACCGGCACCCAGGCGGTGGGCGTGCTGCTGTGGGTGGTCCTGGCCTGGAACGTTCTGGTCACCGGCCACATCCTGCGACATGCGCTCAATACCTGGCTCACGCTCGGTATCATCATCGCCGGCACCTACGTGGTGCTTAATTTGGTAATGTTCTCCGTGTTGTTCCCCATGCGGACCTGAGCATGCGCATCCATATACTCGGCATTTGCGGCGCCTTCATGGGCGGGATTGCGGCGCTGGCGCGCGCCGCCGGCCACCAGGTCAGCGGCTCGGACGACAACGTCTATCCGCCCATGAGCACGCAGCTTGAATCCCTGGGAATACCATTGCTCAAGGGCTATGCCGTGGAGCATCTCAAGCCCGCGCCGGACCTGGTGCTGGTGGGCAACGCGCTATCACGCGGCAACCCGGAACTCGAGACGGTGCTGGTACGCGGCCTGCCCTACACCTCCGGCCCGCAATGGCTGGCGGAGAACGTACTGCGCGGGCAACACGTGCTGGCGGTGGCTGGTACGCACGGCAAGACCACCACCAGCAGCATGCTGGCTTGGATTCTGGAGCAGGCGGGATTGAAACCCGGGTATCTTATCGGCGGCCTGCCGCGGGACTTCAAGTCGTCGGCGCGCGCCGGCGGCGGCCAGTATTTCGTCGTGGAAGCCGACGAGTACGACACCGCATTTTTCGACAAGCGTGCCAAGTTCCTGCATTACCGCCCGCGTACCGTGGTGCTCAACAATCTGGAATATGACCACGCGGACATCTATCCGGACCTGGCCAGTATCCAGACGCAGTTTCAGTACCTGTTGCGTACCGTGCCGCGCAACGGGTTGATCGTGGCCAACGCCGCGGACGTCGCGCTGCAAAACGTGTTCGCCCAGGGTTGCTGGACGCCGCGCGAGACATTTTCCCTGGCCGAAGGGGACTGGACCGCGCGTCACGTGGCCGCGGACGGCAGCGCCTTCACCGTAGCGTGGCGCGGCAAACCCGCCGCCATGGTGCAATGGCGCCTGCTCGGTAAGCACAATGTCGTAAACGCGCTTGCGGCCGTGGCGGCGGCACATCACGTGGGCGTGATCCCGAGTCTGGCGGCCGAAGCCCTGATCCGTTTCCAGGGCGTGAAACGCCGGCTCGAGGTGCGTGCGCAGGTGGATGGGGTCACCGTCTATGATGATTTCGCCCATCACCCTACTGCCATTGCCGCCACGCTCGCCGGCCTGCGCCAGCACGTCGGCAAACAGCGCATCATCGCGTTGCTCGAGCCGCGCTCCGCGAGCATGAAACTCGGTGTGCATCGCGACAGCCTCGCTGCCGCGCTGGCCGATGCCGACCGCGTGTTCGTGTATCAGGCGCCGAACGTCACCTGGGACGTGACCGGCGCCATGCAGCCGCTGGGTGCGCACGCCAGTGTCAGCGCGGATTTTTCGCAACTGGTGGATACCGTGGCCACGGAGGTGCGCAGCGGCGATCACGTGCTCATCATGTCGAACGGCGGTTTTGGCGGCATCCATGAAAAGCTGATTGAGCGTTTGCAGCACAAGGCCGCAGCGGCCACCTGGCCTATGTAGCCGGCATGCCGGAAACCCTGGCGCTGTTTCCACTGAATACCGTGCTGTTTCCGGGCGGGCCGTTGCCGCTGCGCATCTTCGAGACCCGTTACCTCGACATGCTGAGCCGCTGCCTCAAGAGCGACGCGGGGTTCGGCGTGTGTCTCATCGAACAGGGCAGCGAAACCGGCCGCGCGCGCACCTACACCGTGGGCACGCTGGCGCGCGTCCGCGACTGGAGCAACGATGCGGACGGCCTGCTGCACATTCTCGCGACCGGCGAGCGTCGCTTCCGCATTGTGCGCATGCGCGCGCAACACGATGGCCTGTACCTGGGCGAGGTGGAATGGTTGCCGGATGAATCGCCCCTGCCCCTGCCGGAGTCCGCCCAACCGCTGGCCGAGTTGTTGCGCACGCTGCTCGCGCCAATGACGGAACGTTACGCGACGATCACGGAGGCCTACGACGACAGCAGCTGGGTCGGGTACCGGCTCGCGGAACTGCTGCCGCTGCCGGTGAAACAGCGGCAACACCTGCTGGAACTGTCCGACGCGCAACTGCGGCTCGATGTCATCGCGGCACTCGTGCAGTCGCAGGCGGAACCGAACTCCGTGTGAGACTCAGCCGCGTCCGGCGGCAGCGAACGCCTTGCGCGCCGCGGCCACGGTGACTTCAATGTCGGCCTGGCTGTGCGCGGCGGACACAAAACCGGTTTCGAATGCCGAGGGCGCGAGATATACGCCTTCCGCGAGCATCGCATGGAAGAAGCGCTTGAAGCCTTCCGCATCACCGGCCATGACCTGCGTGTAATTCGTGATCTGCGGCGCGCCGCTGAAAAATAGCCCGAACATGCCGCACACGTGATTGACGCTGAGTGCGACGCCGGCGCTTCGGGCCGCATCGCGCAGGCCCTCCGCGAGTTGCCGGGTACGCCCTTCCAACTGCGCATAAAACTCCGGCGCATCCAGCAGCTCCAGGGTGGCGAGACCCGCGGCCATCGCCAGCGGATTGCCGGAAAGCGTGCCGGCCTGGTACACCGGACCCAGCGGCGAGATCTGTTCCATGATCTCGCGCCGGCCGCCGAAAGCACCGACGGGCATGCCGCCGCCGATGATCTTGCCGAGCGTAGTCAAATCCGGCTGGATTCCGTAGAGCGCCTGCGCGCCCCCGCGCGCCACGCGAAATCCGGTCATCACTTCGTCGAAGATCAGCACGCTGCCGTGGGCGGTGCAGAGCTCGCGCAGGATCTGAAGGAAACCCGGCACCGGCGGCACACAGCTCATGTTGCCGGCCACCGGCTCGACGATCACGCCGGCGATTTCGCGACCGTGTTGCTGGAAGGCCGCGCGTACCGCCTCGCTGTCGTTATACGGCAGCGTGAGTGTGAGCGCGGCGAGCGCGGCGGGCACGCCGGCCGAACTCGGCACGCCGAGCGTGAGCGCGCCGGAACCGGCCTTGACCAGCAGCGAGTCGGAATGTCCGTGATACCCGCCTTCGAATTTCACGATGTAGTCGCGCCCGGTGTAGCCGCGCGCCAGGCGAATCGCGCTCATCGTGGCCTCGGTGCCGGAGTTCACCATGCGCACGAGTTCGATGGACGGCACGAGTTCGCAGATGCGCCGGGCGAGCCGGGTTTCCAGTTCCGTGGGTGCCCCGAAGCTCACACCGCCGGCGGCGGCGGCCTGCACCGCACGCACCACCTTCGGCTGCGCATGCCCCGCGATCATCGGCCCCCAAGAGCTCACGTAATCAATGTAGCGGCGCCCGTCGGTGTCATATATATAAGCGCCCTCGGCACGCGCGATAAACAGCGGATCGCCGCCCACGCCCTTGAAGGCGCGCACCGGTGAATTAACCCCGCCGGGAATGTAGCGCTGTGCTTGGGCGAATAAATCGTTGGTCACAGTGAAACCAGGCGTTTGATGTGGTCATGCGTGGGAGCGACGGTCTCCGTCGCGAATACAGAAATATCGCGGCTAAATCCGCTCCCACAATATATAAAGTGGGGCTCATCGAAACAACCTTGCATACCGCTGCGCGGCGGCCTCCGCCGCGATTCCAGTTTTATCGCGGTCGGGACGACCGCTCCCACAAATCAAGCCCCTCCACAATAGACAGCCCATGCTCATTGAAACAGTCGGGCGTATTTGCGTGCGGTGGCTTCAATATCGGCTTGCGCGAACAGGCCGCGGATGACCGCCAGCATGTCGGCGCCGGCCGCGACCAGCGCGGCACCGTTATCCGGCGTGATGCCGCCGATGGCGCAGAGCGGCACGTTCAGGCGCTGGCGCGCCGTGCGCAACAGTTCCAGCGGCGCGCGTACCGCCTGGGGTTTGCTGGGCGAAGCAAAGAAACTCCCGAAGGCCACGTAGTCCGCGCCGGCCCGCTCGGCGGCGAGCGCGCGCTCGAGCGAATCGTAACAGGACACACCGAGAATGGCGCGCGGACCGGCGCGCACGCGCGCCTCGTCGAGCGGCGCATCCTCGCGGCCGAGATGCACGCCGTCCGCCCCGATTTCGACAGCGAGGTCCACCTCGTCGTTGATGATGAGCGGCACCTCGTGTTCGCGGCACACGGCCAGCAGCGCCTGTGCTTCACGCAGACGGCGCGCGGCATCGCCGGACTTGTCGCGGTACTGCACGAGGCGCGCACCGCCGCGGATCGCCGCGCCCACGGCTTCGGTGAGCGGCGTTGCGGGTGCGGCACCGGAATCAGTGACGGCGTAAAGACCGTGAAGCAGGCGGCTGCGGATATTCACGGCGCAATCCGGCGGTTGGGAATCGTCTGGCCGCGGCCGAGGCGCCAGCCCTGTTGCAGCGCTTTCCACGTATAGGCCTGCGCTTCGGCAACGGCTTGCGGAACAGCGTGACCCTGCGCGAGCAGCGCAGCGATCGCTGAAGCGAGCGTGCAGCCCGAGCCGTGATAGTTTCCTGGCAGCCGCGGCCATGTAAACACCTGCGGGCCGCCCTCGCGGCTGTAGAACGTGTTGGTAACCTCGGGCGTGGCTTCGTCTGCGCCCTTCACGAGCACGTGTGCCGCGCCGCGCGCCAGCAACTGCGCCGCGCGCGCCGGCGCATCCCCGGCCCGCGGTACAAGCCGTCGGCTTTCGGCCGCATTGGG
>JAGXAZ010000001.1 GCA_018971365.1 Gammaproteobacteria bacterium
TGCGGAATGTTGTTGGTAAAGCAGTACACCGTTTCCTGGTAGGAATCATTCCATTGCAGCGCGATCTCGACCGTAATCCGATCGCGCTCGGCCACAAAGTGAAATTCGCCCGGATGGATCGCGGTCTTGTTGCGATTGAGATACTGCACAAACGCGCGAATCCCGCCCTGATACTCGAAGATTTCGTGCTTGTCGGCGCGCTGATCGTTCAGAAGAATACGCACCCCGGAATTCAGGAATGACAGCTCCTGCAGACGACGCGCCAACGTTTCATAGTTGAACTGGATGTGCGTAAAAACCCTGGAGCTGGGTTTGAAGCGGATTTCCGTGCCCGTGCCCTGGGCATCACCGATGATTTTCAGCGCGTAGGCAGGATCACCGTTGCGGTATTCCTGCTCGTGCAATTTCCCGTCGCGCTTGACCAATAGGTGCAAGTGTTCGGACAACGCGTTAACCACAGATACGCCGACGCCGTGCAACCCGCCGGCGACTTTGTAAGAGTTGTCGTCGAATTTTCCGCCCGCATGCAGAACCGTCATGATGACTTCAGCCGCGGAACGGTGTTCTTCCTTGTGCACATCCACGGGGATGCCACGGCCATTGTCTACGACGGTAACCGATTCATCCTCGTGAATTGTTACGGAAATCTCAGTGCAATAGCCTGCCAATGCTTCATCGATGGAGTTATCCACAACCTCGAACACCATGTGGTGGAGGCCGGTCCCATCATCGGTGTCCCCAATGTACATCCCGGGCCGCTTTCGGACAGCATCGAGCCCTCGTAAGACCTTGATATTATTGGAATCGTAACGCTTTGTATTAGACATAAGATTAGGCATCAACGGAAAAATAATTATACCACCCTGTGGCAATCACCCTGTTTCACGTGAAACACAGCGCCAGCGGCTTCGTTCAGTGTGTCTAATGATTCTATGGCGGTCATTATCACTTGAGTCCCAACCTCATCGATCCTCTGCAGTAATCGTTTCAAATGGTCGGTATCAAGCTCTGCTGCCAAATCATCCACCAGAAGTGTGCATGAAAGCCCGCTTTCACGTTGATAGAAATCCGCCTGAGCAAGCAGAAAGGCAGCTGCCAAAACCTTTTCTTGCCCTCGTGAGATCGCATTCTGAGCTGGCTGGCCATTCACACGAATGACGATGTCAGCGCGGTGCGGCCCTATATGCGTAACCCCAAACTCTCGATCCTTTTTGGCCCACATCTGCAGGGCCTCCGCAAACGGTATCCCCATCGGCCATCCGCGGCGGTATTCGACCGACACAGAAACGCTATCCAGTGACTGTTCCGCAAACTCTAGTACATGCGGGCAAAGGTCCTGGAAGTACCGTTGCCTGATCTCGCTGAGCTCTTCGCCATGTTTGACTAGTTCAACGTCCCAAACTGCAACTTCGGCGCCTGACCGGGTTGCTTTCAACAAAATGTTCCGCTGTCGGAGAGCTTGGCGATAGCTATGCCATGTGCGGTAGAAACGACGCTCCACGTGAAACGTGCCCCAGTCCAAAAACTGCCTACGGTACTTCGGCCCCCCATTGATCAGCTGATTTGCCTGGCCATCGAGAAGCTGGACAGGGAAAACAGATGCTAGTTGATTTAAGCCTTTAACGACCTTACCGGCGATATTTACCTCCAAGTGGCCATCCTGCCTGGCAAGACTGATTTCCATAGGCAAGGGCTGGCTGATGGCTTGCGCGGTCAAAAGAAACCCTGCGCAGCCTTGCTGAACAGTAGCATCGAGATGTGCTGTCCGGAAGGATCGCCCTCGGCTCAAGATATAAAGCGCTTCCAAAATACTAGTCTTGCCTGAGGCATTCTTCCCCTCGATTACATTCAGGTGGGGCGAGAGATTCAGGTCAACAGCGGCAAAACAACGGAACTGCCGTAACGACAGACTTTGCAGGCCCATAATGACCTTCAGTCATAGCCGCATTGGCATGACCACGTAACGGCAAAGATCGTTTTCTGGCGCACTTATGAGACAGCTGTTATTGGCATCGGTAAGAGTAATCTGCACGCGATCTTGATCCAGCGCCGATAGAGCCTCCAGAAGATACGTCACGTTGAACCCAATCTCGAGATCCCCACCTTGATACTGGATTTCAATTTCGTCTTCTGCTTCTTCCTGCTCAGGGTTATGCGCCAGTATCTTGAGGTTTCTGGCCGCAAGTTGCAGACGGACACCCCTGTATTTCTCGTTTGAGAGGATTGAGGCCCGATGCAGTGCTTCATAAAGTTCAGCGCGACTTGCATTTAATATCTTATCTCCACCTTTTGGCACCACACGTTCATATTCCGGGAAACGGCCGTCAATCAGCTTCGATGTGAGCCGAATCCCTGTCATTGTGACCCGAATGTGGTTAGGACCAAGGTCAATTGAAACTTCTTCATCGCGATCACTCATCAGCCTTTGCAGCTCAAGTACACTCTTGCGAGGAATGATGACCTGCTGCATGCCATTTCCGCCAAATGTTGCTTTGAGATCACACAAAGCCAGTCTGTGCCCGTCGGTGGCGACTGCCCGCAATTGCTGCTCAGCAACTTCCAAGAGCAGACCATTCAGGTAATAGCGTACATCCTGCTGCGCCATTGAAAATGCTGTCCTGGTAAACAAATCGCGCAGTTTCGCCTGCGCCACGCGAAAACTGCGTTGCGCCTTAATGTCTTCGACGAGCGGAAAATCGGCAGCCGGTAGTGTCGCCAGACTAAAGCGGCTACGACCAGAACGCAGGGTTAATTTGCCCTTATCGAGCGCAACCATAACCATCACACCCTCCGGCAGCGCCCTACAAATATCGAGCAACTTACGAGCCGGAACGGTTACTTCACCTTTTTCCTTGACATCCACATTTGCGGTTGCAACCAGTTCAACCTCCGTATCAGTGGCCGTGACAGCCAAACCAACATCACTTGCGGTGAACAAAAGATTCGCCAAAATCGGCATCGTCTGACGGCGCTCTACAACCCCCGCAACAGCTTGCACCGGCGCAAGAAGCGTTTCCCGAAGGGTTTCAAATTTCATTTATTCACCAATTTGGTTGTACATGACTAAATTGTTTTAGAACAGTTTGTAATCTTATATTAGTCTGCGCAAAACGGTGGATACTGCATATTTTCCTTTATTCTCATTAACATGCCTGCTTTGAAAACTGTGTGTACACTAGATGAATGACATGGAGCAACATGTTGATGAAACGCGAATAGACATTGAGTGGCGTATGATTCACAGTTTATCCACAAGTCCATCAGGCCGTCAGTGTCCTGACCAAAGTTTGATAGTCTTCGTTGATGCGAGCGTCCGATTGCCTTAGCTCGTGTACCTTACGACAGGCATGCAAGACAGTGGTGTGATCTCTGCTTCCAAAAGCATCGCCAATTTCCGGCAAGCTGTGCGTAGTAAGCTCTTTTGCCAAGCACATTGCGACTTGTCGCGGTCTGGCAATCGAGCGGCTACGCCGTTTCGAAAGCATATCTCCCACGCGAACGTGGAAATAATCAGCCACGGTTTTCTGGATGTTATCCAGCGTAATCAGCCTCTCCTGGCGTGCCAGGATGTCTTTAAGCCACTCTTGGGTGCTTTCCAGAGTAATGGCCTGACCAGTGAACTGTGCATTTGCTGTGACTCTGCGCAGCGCGCCTTCCAACTCACGAATGTTAGAACTGATGCGCTGAGCAATGAAAAACGCGACTTCACTGGGCAATATCACGTTTTCACATACGGCTTTTTGCATCAAGATGGCTACTCGGGTTTCAAGCTCAGGCGGCTCTATGGGTACGGTTAAGCCCCAGCCAAAGCGCGATTTGAGCCGTTCTTCCAACCCCTCAACTTCCTTGGGATAGCGGTCACAGGTCAGAATTACCTGCTGTTGACCTTCGAGTAACGCATTGAAAGTATGGAAGAATTCTTCTTGGGATCGTTCTTTACCGACGAAAAACTGGATATCGTCAATGAGCAGGGCGTCCAGCGTACGGTATTGGCGTTTAAATTCGTTGATGGTGTTATGCTGGAGTGCGCGCACCATGTCGTTCACGAAGCGCTCGGAGTGGACGTACGCAATGCGTGCCTGCGGCCACCGCTTCTGGATCAGCTGGCCCACGCTTTGCATAAGATGGGTCTTACCCAGACCAACACCACCATAGATGAAGAGGGGGTTATAGGCGCGGCCTGGGTTTTCGGCTACCTGCCGTGCTGCCGCCAACGCAAACTGGTTCGATTTACCCTCAACAAAGGTTTCAAAAGTATAAGCGGTACTTAGACCACTGCCGGGGGTAGCAATCAGACCGGTACCGCCAGCCGCAAGCACAGTTTCTACGGGCTGGACTTCCCGTGCCGCACCTACTTCGAGCAGGACTTGGCGGTTACGATCCTCGGCCAGCTCCCTGGCCAGCTTGGAGATACGGGGCAGGAACCGATCCCGCACCCAGTCCATGACAAATCGGTTAGGCGCCAGCAGGCGCAAGGTTTCGGCATCCTCCTGAACGTGTAGCGGCCGGATCCAGGTATTGAGCTCTTGTTCGGTAAGCTCGTGCTCCAAATGATCCATACACCGCGTCCATAGCGATGCCATGCGCAAACTCCCGGTGGCTGCAAGGTGATACGTTCTAATTCAGCAGCGCGCGAGAACGCTGCCGCAAGAGGCAAGGGAGTCTATACCGGTTGCCAGTGGTTATCCACAGACACAAGCGGCAGGCATGCACAGTCATCATGTTGACAGCAAGCCTGAGCATCCGTTTAATATCGCGCCTTTATCTGCGGCCCGCTCTAAGGGCACATCCAGCCGGAACCACGCCATGAAAAGAACCTATCAGCCCAGCAAGCTGCACCGAAAGCGCACTCACGGTTTTCGTGCACGCATGGCCACCAAGCGCGGTCGTCAGGTGCTGAGCGCCCGTCGCGCCAAAGGCCGGGCCAGCCTCTGCCCATAGGTCAGGCGACTGCCGGGTTTCCGGTCACAGTACGGCTACGGACCCCGGCCGAATTCAGCCGGGTATTCAAACACGGCCGGTTTACCAGCGATGGGTGTTTCCGCGTTTACGTGCATCCCAACGGACCGATAGCGCGGCTGGGGATCAGTGTGGCGCGCTCCGCGGTGGCTGGTGCCGTGGCCCGCAACCGCCTAAAGCGCCAAATCCGGGCCAGCTTTCTTGCACGGCGCCCCACATTGCCGGCGGTGGACATTGTGGTGCAGGTCAAGGCGCGTGCCTCCGGGGCGAGTAAGCCCGAACTACGCGCCAGTCTGGAATGGCATTGGCAGGCAATGGCAAAGCGATGCGCAGCGTCCTGATTCTTCTTATCCGCGGATATCGCTATTTTTTGAGCCCGCTGCTTGGCCGCCACTGCCGCTTTGAGCCTTCCTGCTCGGCATACGCCCTTGAGGCGATCCAGCGTTTTGGCGCATTACGCGGCACCTGGCTGGCCCTGTGGCGTCTGCTGCGCTGCCATCCATTGCATCCCGGTGGTTACGATCCCGTGCCCGAACTGAAGCGTCACCATGGATAACCGCCGGCTGTTCCTGTTCGCGGTGCTGATTCTGGTGGCGTTCCTGATTTATCAGGCCTGGATGCAGGACTACGGCCAGAAACCGCCGCCGACCGCGCCCGCCGCTGCGGCTACGACTGCGCCTTCGGCCGCGACGGCCGCACGCCCGCAGATTCCCGCGGCTCCCGGCGCAGCGCCAGCCGCAGCTACCAACGCGGCCAAAACTGCTGTGGCCCCGGTAGGCGAAATCCGCGTGCAGGCAGCTGGCGAGCCGATTTCGGTGCGCACCGATCTGCTCGCGGTCACCATCAATACCGCAGGCGGCGAGCTCCGCAGCGTGGAGCTGCTCGCCTACCCGCAAGAGTTGCATCAACCGGCGCGCGTGAACGTGCTGGATCCGGATCCTGCGAATCTGCTGGTAGCGCAGTCGGGATTGCAGACGCATTCCGGGCCGGCGGCGCCCGGCGACAGTGCGCTCTACACAACGAACCAAACCCAGTATCAACTCACGCCCGGACAAAAAACGCTCGAAGTGGTGCTTGGCTGGAAAAGTCCGGTAGGACTCACGGTCGACAAGATCTACACCTTCACGCGCGGCAGTTACCAGATTGATCTGCGCTATGAAGTGCATAACGGCTCCGCGCAGTCCTGGAGTGGCGCTGCCTATGCGCAGTTCGCGAGCCGCTACAATATCAATCTGCCGCACGGCTTTTTCGCCAGCATGTTCAGCGTGCATCGCTACGATTACCAGCGCATGGCCCTGGATGGCAGCGGCGGCTATCAGCAATTCGAATTCAAGGACCTGGCCGACAAGCCCGTGAACCTCACCAGCCCTGGAGGCTGGACCGCGGTGGTCACGCATTATTTCCTGACCGCCGTGATCCCCGGGGAACACAACACCAGCAATCTCTACTACACGCAGTCACTCGGTGACGAGCGTTATCTGGTCGGCACTATCGGCAGCCTTAAAACCGTGGCGCCCGGTAGCAGTGCGAGCTTCAGCGACCGGTTTTACGTCGGCCCCAAGCTGCAAATCCTGCTGCCGAAAGTGGCGCCGGGGCTGCAGCTTACGGTGGATTACGGCAAATTCACCATCATCGCGGAGCCGCTGTTCAAGCTCCTGAACTTTTTGCACGGTCTGGTGGGCAACTGGGGCTGGGCCATCATTCTGCTCACGGTGCTGGTCAAGCTGGTGTTTTTCCCGCTCAATCACGTGGCGTTCCGCTCCATGGCCAAGATGCGCGCCGTGCAACCGCGCCTCAAGGCGCTGCAGGAGCGCTACAAGGACGACAAGCAGAAACTCGCGCAGGCACAGATGGAGTTCTACAAGAAGGAAAAGATCAACCCACTGGGCGGCTGTCTGCCGATGATCATCCAGCTGCCGATCTTCTTTGCCTTGTATTATGTGCTGGTGTACAGCGTGGAGCTGCGCCAGCAGCCGTGGGTCCTGTGGATCCACGATCTCTCGGCGCCGGATCCGTACTTCATCCTGCCGATAATCTACGGCTTGGTGTATTTCCTGCAGGCGCACGTCCAGCCGCAGATCACCGCCGACAAGATGCAGCAGCGCCTGTTCAAGTTCATGCCGTTGATCTTCGTGGCGTTCTACGCGGTCTTCCCCTCGGGCCTGGTGCTGTACTACCTGCCGAATTCGATCCTCACCATTGCCCAGCAATGGTGGATCAACCGCGCGTATGACGCCGCAGGCAAGCGCCGCCAGAAGGACAAGGCACTCAAAGGCAAGAAATAGCCCGCGCTTTCAGCCTTGCAGGCTGGTTTCAATGTGCACTTCCGATTCCAGCGTCCGGTGTACCGGGCACTTGTCCGCGATTTCCAGCAGACGCTGGCGCTGCTCCGCGCTCAAGGCGCCCTGCAATTCAATGCTGCGCGTGAAACGATCAATCTTGCCTTGCCTGGTTTCGCATTCGGCACAATCGCTGGCGTGAATTTTGTCGTGCGTCAGGCGTACCCGCACGCCGTCGAGCGGCCATTGTTTGCGATCCGCGTACATGCGCAGAGTGATGGCGGTGCAGGCGCCGAGCGCAGCGCAGAGGTAGCCATAGGGCGAAGGCCCGCTGTCCGTGCCACCCATGTCGCGCGGTTCGTCAGCCACCAGCGCGTGGGCACCGGCGTAGAGTTCAGTGTGGTACCGGTCGCGCTGGATGCTGGCGACCACTTCGCCCTCGGCGGCTGGGCTTACGGCCGGCGGCAGGCCGAGTTCGCCCAGGTACTTGCTGGCCCAGGCGGCGAGCAGCAGACCCACGTATTCCGAATCCTCGCGCCGCGACAGCAGGTGATCGGCGCCGGATAGCGACACGAAGCTCTTGGGATGCAGCGCTGCGGCGAATATCAGGCCGGCGTTGCTGATGTTCACGAGCGCGTCGGTGGGCGAGTGGAAAATCAGCAGCGGCTTGCGCAGTGTGCGAATGTTCTCCTGCCAATGCTGATTCTTGAGGTCGTCGAGAAATGCCTTCTTGAAGTGCAGCTTGCGACCCGCGAGCAGCACGTCGGCCTCGCCGTGCTGCTCGATGACCTGGCGTGCCGCACCCAGCAGATTGGCCACGTGCTCGGGATTGGCCGGTGCGGCCACCGTGGCCACCGCGATGCAGCTGGGAATCCGGTGTGCCGCTTCCAGCACCGCCGTGCCGCCGAGCGAATGGCCGACCAGAATCTTGGGCGCCTGGTAATTCTGTTCCAGGAATTTCGCCGCCTGCACCAGATCGGAGATGTTGCTGCTGAGCGTGGTGTCGGCAAACTCGCCGGCACTTTGGCCAAGGCCGGTGAAGTCGAAACGCAGTACCGCGATGCCCCGGGTGCAGAGCGCCCGGCAGATGTCCACCGCGGCGCGCACGTCCTTGCCGCAGGTGAAGCAGTGCGCATAGAGCGCCCAGGCGCGCGGCGCGCCGTACGCGGGCAGTTCCAGGCGTCCGGCCAGCATCTGGCCGGCCATGTTGGGGAAGGCAACGGCTTGAACCGACATGATTTTCTCCTTCTGGGACGCAGCCGCCATTGCGCGCGGACTTAAACTGATTCTCCCATGAAAGATAACGTGCCGCCCGCTACCGACACCATCGTCGCCATCGCCACGCCACCGGGCCGCGGCGGTGTCGGCATCGTGCGCGCATCCGGTCCGGCGGTACGGGCGATTGCCACCACACTGTTTGGCCGCGTGCCCTCACCGCGGCGTGCGGAATTCAAACACTTTGCGGACAGCCGCGGCGCGGAACTGGACAGCGGCCTGGCGCTGTTCTTCCCGGCACCACATTCCTTCACCGGCGAAGATGTACTGGAGCT
Organism: Gammaproteobacteria bacterium; assembly: GCA_018971365.1. Classification (GTDB taxonomy): domain Bacteria; phylum Pseudomonadota; class Gammaproteobacteria; order Natronospirales; family REEB76; genus REEB76. Next base: position 8,789 of record JAGXAZ010000001.1, read on the forward strand.
GCACGCGCACGGCGGGCCGGTTGTGCTGGCACTGCTGCTCACGCGCGTGTGCGAACTGGGCGCGCGCCTTGCGCGACCCGGGGAATTTTCCCAGCGTGCCTTTCTGAACGACAAGCTGGATCTGGTACAGGCCGAGGCGATTGCCGACCTCATCGACAGCGGTAGCGAGCAGGCGGCGCGTGCGGCGTTGCGCTCCCTGCGCGGCGAGTTTTCTGCGCGCGTGCTCGCATTGGTGGAAGCGCTCATCGCGTTGCGCAGCTACGTGGAAGCGGCGCTGGATTTTCCCGACGAAGAACTGGATTTCCTGAGCGACGGCAAAGTGGCGGAACGTTTGCGCGACATCTGCGCGCGTCTGGATGTGCTGCTCGGCGCTGCCAACCGGGGCAGTCTGTTGCGCGAAGGCTTGACGGTGGCGATCGCCGGCCGGCCGAATGCCGGCAAATCCAGTCTGCTGAATCGTCTGGCCGGCTATGACGCCGCCATCGTCACGGAAATACCCGGCACCACCCGCGACCTGCTGCGGGAGCATATTCATCTGGACGGCTTGCCGCTGCACGTGATTGATACCGCCGGATTGCGCGAGAGCGGCGATGCGGTGGAGCAGGAAGGCGTGCGCCGTGCCTGGGAGGCGATCGCCTCCGCAGACCGCGTACTGCTGGTGGTGGATGATACGCAGGGCTTGACCGCCGAGGATCAGCGGATTCTGGAGCAGCTGCCGGCGAAACTGCCGGTGACCGTGATCTGCAACAAGATTGATCTCAGCGGTCGGCCGCCGCAGTGCGCGGACCAGGGCCGGCCGGCACAGCTTGCGCTGTCAGCCAGGACCGGCGCAGGGTTGGACCTGCTGCGCGCGCATCTCAAGCACACCGTAGGCTTTGAGTCGGTTGGCGAAGACGGTTTTCTCGCGCGCCGCCGTCATGTGGATGCCCTGGAACGCGCACACCATCACCTGCAGCTTGCCGGGCAGCGTTTCACCGAGCGTACCGGCGAATTGCTGGCGGAGGAGCTGCGGCTGGCTCAGCAGACGCTCGGTGAAATTACCGGCGAGTTCAGCAGCGAGGATTTGCTCGGCCGGATTTTCTCGAGTTTTTGTATCGGCAAATAAGCATGCCGCTCAGGGCTTGAATGGGTGCAGGCGCAGCGGACCGGTCTGGGGATGCCAAACCGAGTTTTGGATTGACTGCGGCGTGGGCGCGCTGAGCAGCGGCCGTCGGTGATGATGGTGGAAGTGGAAGCGCTCGCATGGCCAGCAGACCGGTACGACATAGGCGAACTCTTGGGTGTCGGGTGCTGACGTCGGGACGGGCGCCGGTACCGGTTGGCTCTGCTCCCAAGCGAGATATTCCTGGTATTGCAGTTGTGCCTGTTGGTCGAGAACGTTTTGGTACCACTGATTGATGCTGGCAATCCAGGCCTGATCGGCGGCCTCGGCCTGGGGATCCGGCGGCGGGAAATCGGGGAGTGTCAGGCGCGTCATCGCCGGCTGGGCCTCGGCCGGAGCCATGTCGCTGTAATGCACCACGCCCTGGCCGTCCACCCATTTGTAGATGTGTACATTGCCGGCTGTGGCGGCACCTGCGAACAGCATGGTCGCTGCGGCAATCCATATGCTGACGTTCAGTTTGCCCATGATCCTGTCCTGCAACCCCCGGCTTCAGTAAGTATAAGCCCGCAGCGAAAGCCCGGGGTTGCATGAAGAACAGTTAATCCGGCCTCAACCCAGCACCTTTTCGCGCCGGTACAGCCACACGGCGAGCCAGGCGAGCAGCACACCGAAGATCAACGTGCTCAACACCGAAATGGCCGTAAATCCGGCGCCGAGCGCCATACCTTTCATGAGTGCCGTTGCCAGCACATCCTGGCTCAGGGCCGGAACGAACATCATCCAGATGGTAGGTTCGGTCGGGAACAGGAACAGTGCAAACACCGGAATCATCGGCAGGATGAAGATGAACGACAACCAGGTCTGGGCTTCCTTGTAACTGCGCGTGAACGAAGCCACCACCGTGAGCAAGGCCGCGATCAGCAGGCAGAACGGCAGCATCACGAGGAAGATGGCCAACGCGGTGTGGCCGCCGAAGTTCACCACGATGTTGAGTTTGGCCGCGGGGATCAGTCCCTGGCTCCAGGACAGGGCCACGACGTCCAGACCCAGCGACACGGCGGAGAACAGCGTGACCGCGGCCAGCTTGCCGGAAATGAGCGTGCTGCGCGCCACCGCGGTGGTAAGCAACGGCTCGAGCGAGCCGCGTTCGCGCTCGCCGGCGGTAGCGTCAATCGCCAGATAAAAGGCGCCGATGACAGCGGCAAACAGGAAGAAGTAGGGGATGAAGGCCAGCAGCATGCCGGCGCGCGCTTCCGGCGTGGACACATCCACGGTCTCGACCGCGAGCGGCGTGGTCGCGCGCGGATCCACGCCGCGCGCCAGCAGGCGCAATGCCGTAATTTCACGTTCGTACGCTTCGAGCAGATCGCGCGCGCGGCTGACGTTTTTCTGCGCCGATTGTTTCGCCTGATCCATCACCAATTGCAGCGTCGCCGGCCGGCCGGCGTCGAACGCGGCGCCGTAGTCCTTGGGAATCACCAGCACGACGTCGGCCTTGCCGTCCTTCACCGCCTGGCGCGGATCCGCCGGTGCGGGTTCGATCTGGGTATTGTGTTGCCGCAGGTATCCGATCAGGTGCGGAGCGTATTCGGCGCCGGCCACCGGCAGTTTGAGCGGCCGATTGAAGTTCGCGATCTGCTGATTCACGGCGACGTTCATGATGGCCACATAGAAGATCGGCCCGAACAGCGGCCCGAACACCAGCACCGTTAAAAGCGTGCGCCGGTCGCGCAGGTTGTCCACGACTTCCTTGCGGAACACGGTCCAGAGTTTGCGCATCATGCGGAGGCTCCGCTTTCGTCCACGGCTTTGACGAAGGCTTCTTCGAGATCCGTTTCACCGGTCTGGCGGCGAATGTCCTCGGGCGTGCCCTGGGCCACAATGCGGCCGTGCGCGATGATCACGATGGCATCGCACAACTGCGCGACTTCCTGCATCACGTGGCTGGAGAACAGCACGCAGTGGCCCTGGTCGCGCAGCCGCCGGATGGTGGCGCGCAGCGCGCGCGTGGCCATCACGTCCAAGCCGTTGGTGGGCTCATCCAGCGCCAGGTTCCGGGGTTTGTGCACCAGGGCGCGCGCCAGCGCCACCTTGATGCGCTGTCCTTGGGAAATGCCCTTGGCTGGACGGTCGGCGAACTCCCGCATTTCGAGGAGTTCCGCCAGCTCGTCAATGCGTGCGTTTAGCGCCTGGCCGCCGAGGCCGTTGAGTTCGCCGTAGTAGCGGATGTTCTCGCGTGCTGTGAGCCGCGGATACAGACCGCTCGCGTGCGGCAGCACGCCGAGCTTGAGACGTGCGGCCAGCGGGTCCGCGCGTACGTCGCTGCCGTCCACCCGTACCGTCCCCTGGTCCGGCTTGAGCACGGTGGAGAGAATGCGCAGCGTGGTGGACTTGCCGGCGCCGTTCGGGCCGAGCAGGCCGGTGATCCGGCCGTCGGCCACGCGGAAGCTCACGCCGTTCACGGCCTGCACCTTGCCGAAGCGCTTGTGGATGTTCTCGACTTCGATCATGGCCCGGGCCCGGTGAAGCGGGTGAAAAAAGGGAAGGGCTTGATCTTCTGCACGCAGGCGGCGTCCAGATTTTTCACCGACGCCTGTTGGACGAATTCGGTCATGAGCTGCGGTACGCAGCCACGCCAGGCGTTGCCGTGTCCCTGCCCCGGGACCACCAGCGACAGGCTGTTGTGCAGCGTCTGGGCCACGTGGGCGGCGTTCGCGGGCGGGGTGATGGGATCGTCGGCGCCGGAAAGCAGCAGCACCGGCTTGTCCGATATCACGGGTTTCTTGAAGTCCGGCTCCATTACCCCGCGCGGCCAGTGCGCGCAGCTTGCGCTGAGCAGGGTGAGCGGCGCGGCGCCGAGATAGGTATCGGCCGCGGCCGTTTGTACGGCCCGCGCCGCCGGATAGAACGGCACGTCTTCGGTGCAAAGCACCGCGGCGTGCATGCCCAAGGCCACGGCGTCGCTCAGCTGTCCGCTCAGGTACTGGGCGTTGGCGAGCAGCGGCGCGTAATCGTGGGCGACACCGGCCTGATGAATCAGCAGCGGCAAGAGCGCAGCGGTGTCGCTCAGATAGCTCAGCAGCTGCACAGCGCCGGCCGCGGTTTCCCAGGTGAGCGTCTGGGTGAGCGGCACACCGGTCAACGGGTCGCGCAGACTCACGCTCACCGGACTCTGCTTGAGCGTGTGCTCAAGACGCGCGAACGTTTCAGGCAGGTCGGGAAACGCCTGATGGCAGGCGCTCTCGTCCGCGCAACGTTGAAAGATTTTGTCCAGGGCCTGCTGCGCAGCCTGCGGCGCGGTTTCCCCGACGTTCCAGTCGGGCGGCACCACGCCGTCCAGAATTACGCTGCGTACGTGCTGCGGATACTCGCGCAGATATTCCAGCGCCACGCGTGTGCCGTAGGAAATGCCGTAGAGATTGATCTCGACATAACCGAGCGCGGCACGCACGGTGTCCAGATCCGTTACCGCAACCGTGGTCGTGTAGAAACGCGGATCGCCCGGCAACTGTTTAAGGCAGGCTTCGGTCTGCTGCCGAACTTCCGCCGGCGTAGGTAGCGCCACGGTATTCGGGCCGGACGGGCAGTCGAGCGGATTGGACTGGCCGGTGCCGCGCTGGTCCACGAGCACGATGGCACGGCTCGCGCGGATGCGCTCGAAGGCCGCGGCTTCTTGCACGTAGGCCTGAGTCGAAGCCTCGCCCGGCCCGCCGGCTATGAAGAACAGCGGGTCCGGCGCCGGTTCGCGGGTGCGCGCCTTGAGCACGGCGATGTGCAGGTGGATTTGTTTGCCGGCGGGCTGGGCCCGGTCTTCGGGTACCGTGAGCGTCGTGCATTGCGCCTGCATGTGCAGTGCGGTGTCCGGCATGCCGATCTGGCAGGGCGTGAAGCTTGGATGGGCTGCGGCCCGCGCCGCGCTGATCCAGGCCAGCGCGGTAATGACCATGAGCCAGAGAGCGAGCACGCGCACAAACTTCAGCTTGTTCATTGTGGTTTTGGGCCCGCGATGTCAGCCGGCATCATCTGCAAAGGGAAGAAATATTTCCAGCGGTGGTTCTGCGGGTACCGTGGTCGGCCGATTATGCATGTTTGGTTAACGCGCATGAAAACGCTAGAATTCGCGCTCTTTCGCGAGGCTGGCCTGTGGATTTTCCCAAGCAATTCGACGTGATCGTGGTGGGGGGCGGCCATGCCGGCACCGAGGCCGCGCTTGCGGCCGCGCGCATGGGCTGCGCGACGCTCCTGCTCACCCACAACGTCGAGACGCTTGGCCAGATGAGCTGCAATCCGGCCATCGGCGGCATCGGCAAGGGGCATCTCGCCAAGGAAATTGATGCGCTCGGCGGCGCCATGGCGCGTGCCACCGACCGGGCCGGCATCCAATTCAGGATTCTGAATGCCAGCAAGGGTCCGGCGGTGCGCGCCACGCGCGCGCAGGCGGATCGAGTCCTGTACAAGCAGGCCATCCGCAGCTTCATCGAGAATCAACCGAATCTGGTCTTGTTCCAGCAGGCCTGTGACGACCTGATCATGCAGGGTGAACGCGTCGCGGGCGTGGTCACGCAGATGGGCCTGCGCTTCTTCGCGCCCACCGTGGTGCTGACCGTCGGCACGTTTTTGGGCGGCCGCATCCATGTCGGACTTTCCAACTACGAGGGCGGCCGCGCCGGCGATCCGCCCGCGAACCGCCTTGCCAAGCGCCTGCGCGAGCTGCCGTTCCGGGTCGGACGGCTCAAGACCGGAACGCCGCCGCGCCTTGACGGCCGCAGCATCAACTATGACAGCTTGGCCGTGCAGGCGGGCGACGAACCCACGCCGGTGTTTTCCTTCATGGGCGCGCGCGCGGAACATCCGCGCCAGGTGGTTTGCCACATCACTCATACCAACGCATGCACTCACGAAATTATCCGCGCCGGCCTCGACCGCTCGCCCATGTACACTGGCGTCATCGAAGGCGTGGGGCCGCGCTATTGCCCGTCGGTGGAAGACAAGGTGATGCGCTTCGCCGACAAGGACCGTCACCAGATTTTCATCGAGCCGGAAGGCCTGGACACCCACGAGGTCTATCCTAACGGCATTTCCACCAGTCTGCCGTTCGACGCGCAGTACGCGCTGGTGCGCTCCATTGCGGGCTTCGAGCACGCACACCTTACCCGGCCGGGCTACGCCATCGAATACGATTATTTCGATCCGCGCGATCTCAAGTACACGCTGGAGACCAAATACTTAAACGGCCTGTTCTTTGCCGGCCAAATCAACGGCACCACGGGATACGAGGAAGCGGCCGCACAAGGCCTGCTGGCGGGCATCAACGCGGCGCTGCAGGTACAGCAGAAGAATCCCTGGTGGCCGGGACGCGAGCAGGCGTATCTCGGCGTGCTGGTGGACGACCTCATCACGCGCGGCGCGCCCGAGCCCTACCGCATGTTCACCAGCCGCGCTGAGCACCGCCTGATGCTGCGCGAGGACAATGCCGACCTTCGGCTCACGGAAATTGGCCGCAAGCTGGGTTTGGTGGACGATGAGCGCTGGGCGGAATTCTCGCAAAAGCGCGAAGCTATTGAACGCGAAACTGTACGCCTGCAAAACATCGTGGTGCGACCCGACGATATTTCTGCCAATCAAGCGACTGAACTTCTCGGCACACCGCTCGCGCGTGAAACCCGCGCGCTGGAATTATTGCGTCGGCCGGAAATGAATTATGCGAAGCTCACTTCACTTGCTTGTGTGGGTGAAGAGGGTGTCGCGCCGGAAGTTGCGGAACAAGTGGAAATCACGGTGCGCTATGCCGGGTACATAGAGCGCCAGCAGGCGGAAGTCGAACGCGCCCGCCGCCAGGAAGAGACAGCGCTGTCCGCGGATTTCGATTTCAGCACGGTACGAGGGCTGTCCAACGAAGTGCGCCAGAAACTCAGCCAAGTCCGGCCGCAGACCATCGGTCAGGCGGCGCGCATCCCCGGCGTCACCCCGGCGGCGATCTCGATTCTGCTGGTGCATCTGAAAAAGCGCGGTCTGAAGCTGCGCAAGAGCGCCTGAACGGCGATCCGGAATCCGCACAATATGAAATTTATTGATCGTGCGCTGGTGGCGCAACTGCACGCCAAAGCCCTCGCCTCGCCGCGTTTGCGCACGCATCACAATCTGCACGCCACGCACACCGAGCCCATCCATCGCATGTGCATGGCGATGGAGCCGGACACCTACATCCGACCGCACCGGCATCCGGACAAATGGGAGCTGCTGCTGATCGTGTGCGGCGAAATGCTGGTGCTGACCTTCGATGACGCAGGCAAAGTGTTGACGCGCACGCTGCTCTCGGCCGGCGGGCAAACCTACGGCGTGGAAAGTCCCGCCGGCACTTGGCACGCGGTGGCGACGCTCGCGCCATCCACGGTGGTGTTCGAATGCAAGGCCGGACCCTATGTGCCGACAGCGGAGAAGGATTTTGCCCCTTGGGCACCGCCGGAAGCGCATGCGCACGCAGCGGATTTCGAGCGCTGGTACAAGACCGCGCAACCCGGCGACCGGCCGCCGGCTTTCCCCTAATGCCGATCCCCGACAAACGTCGCCGCTGTCCCTGGCCGGGAATGGCAAACGATCCGCTGTACCGCGCCTACCACGACCGCGAGTGGGGTGTGCCGGTTCACGACGAGCAACGCTGGTTCGAGTTCCTGATTCTGGAAGGCGCACAGGCGGGATTGAGCTGGGCCACGATCCTGCACAAGCGCGGTAATTACCGCAAAGCCTTCGCCGGATTTGACCCGAAAAAAGTTGCGCGTTTTGGTGTACGCGATGTGGCGCGCCTGCTCGGGAATCCCGGCATCGTGCGCAATCGCCTGAAGATCCAGGCCGCCATCACCAATGCGCGCGCGTTTCTGGCGGTACAAAAGCAATTCGGCAGTTTTGATAATTACATCTGGCGGTTTGTGAACGGCAAAACGCTGCGCAACCGCCGGCGCCAGCGCGGACAGGTACCGGCGCGCACCCGGATCTCCGACGCCATGAGCCGGGACCTGAAAAAACTCGGGTTTAAGTTCGTCGGCAACACCATCTGTTACGCCTTCATGCAAGCCACCGGCCTAGTGGACGACCACCTGACGAGCTGCTTCCGCCACGGCAAGCACCGTTGAGCGCGGCGTGCTGGCGGCTCACGTTATAATTTCCGCCCCCTTCAAGCGGGCCTGATCCAAACGCGCCATGTCCGCGTCCCTGATGGTCATCGTCATTCTGCTCGGCAGCATTTTCGCCGGCGGCCTGGGTTCACTGACCGGGCTCGGCGGCGGCATGGTGATCGTGCCCCTGCTGACGCTCGGTTTCCATTTGCCGTTGATCGACGCGGTCGGCGTCAGCCTGTTTGCAGTCATCGCGACTTCGGCCGGCGCTGCGCCGCGCTTTGTCGGCACCGGCATGAACAACGTGCGCGCTGGTTTGTTTTTGCAGATCGCGGCGTCTTCGGGTGCGCTGCTCGGCGCCTGGGCAGCGCATCTCTTGCCGAGCCGCTGGCTGTTCGTGATCTTTGGCGTGGTGCTGCTGCAGGCCGCGGCCCTGTCCTTCAAGCCGACCCGCAGCGACCAGGCAGGCGCCTCCGCAAGTTCGCCCTTGGCGCTGAAGCTCAGGCTCAATAGCAAGTACGAGCAGGCCGGTGAGTGGATTCCCTATCACGTCACCCGCGTGCTCCCGGGTTTCGCGGTGATGGTGGGCGCCGGGTTCCTGTCCGCGCTCCTCGGCATCGGCTCCGGCGCCTTCAAGGTGCTCGCCATGGACAAGCTCATGAAGATGCCGTTTCGTGTGTCCACGGCCACCTCGAATTTCATGATCGGCATGACCGCCGCCACCAGTGCCGGCTTTTATCTCACGCACGGCGACACTTCACCGCTGATCGCCGGCACGGTGATCCTGGGCGTGTTGACCGGCTCCTACGCGGGCGCGCATTGGGTGGCGGTATTGCCGGTCAAGATTCTGCGCCGGGTGTTCGCGGTGGTGCTGATCCTGGTGGCCCTGCAGATGCTCTTTAAGGGCGTGGGACTCTCGATATGAGCAACGAAATAAGCAACAAGCTCACTAACGAGCGGCAGTTCCTTACCCGGTTGATCCTGCGCACCAGCATCGGCTTGTGCCTGCTACTGATCGTGATCGGTCTCGCGATTTTCTTTGCCCGTGGCGGCACCCATGTGCCGCTCAATCCCAGCGGCAAGTTTTCCGCAATCGTCGAGCGCACCCTGCACAACGGCGCCGGCCTGCATGCCAGCGCCTTCCTGATCGCCGGCATCGTAGTGCTGTTGCTCACGCCCATCGCGCGCTTGCTGAGCGGTGTGGTGATGAGTGCGCGTGCGCACGACTGGTTGTACCTGATGATCGGCTTGATTGTGCTGGCATTGCTGATTGCCGGCTTGCTGATTGGTCAGGCAACAGCCTGAGTCGGCGGGCGGCTGAAGGCCTCAAGAGATCAGATTGGGTTTGTTGCGGTTTTCGGTCTGCACGGGATGGCGGCTTTTGATTAGGACGCTGACGTAGTAGCAGATGTAATAACCAGCCAACAGAAAATACAGCCCTACCGTCATTGGACTATGCTGGTAAGTGCCAAACGGGGTCACTTGCATCTGCGGATTCTGCGCGGCCTGTTGCACCGCCTGACGCATCAATGGATAGACCACGATGAAGCGGTAGATCAAACGGCCGAGAAATAGCGCCACCACGATCATGCCGATGTAACCGTTGGGCGTGAAAAAGCGCCCGTCCGCGCTGTTCTCGAAGCGCGTGTGCATGAGTGCCCACAGGCTCAAGGCGATGCCGACCAGCGCGCCGCCGGTTGCGGCCGCGTCGCTCGTCAGACCGCGGAACGGCGAGGCCAGCGCCAGCACGCACACGATGGCCAGCACCACGATGCGGAAGATCATGCGTTTCGGGCGCAGTTTTTGGCGGCCAAAGCTGCGGCGGAAGCGCCGGTAGAGAATGAACAATACCGCGGCCGCGATCAGGATGGTGAAACCGATATTGGATGCGGTCGGATGCACGGGCGTCCCCTTGAGGCGTGCACTCTAGCACGCGTGCCTGTCTTCAGGAATGAACTGGCGCGAGCCGTGCCATGACGAGTTCGGCGAGCGCGCGGATGTGCGCCGGCCGGTCATTGAGCGCCGGGATGTAGCGCAGCTCGTGGCCCCCGGCGGCGCGGAAGGATTGCGCATAGCGCAAGGCGATTTCCTCGAGCGTTTCCAGGCAGTCGGCGGCAAAACCCGGACAGGTCACGTCCACGGTTTTGACGCCCTGCGCGGCGAGCTGTTTTAGAGTGTCTTCGGTGTAGGGTTCGAGCCAGTGTGCGCGGCCGAAGCGCGACTGGAACACGAGTTGCCATTGATCCGCGGCGAGCTGCAAACGCTCGGCCAGATACTGCGCGGTGCGCAGGCAATGGGCGCGGTAGGGATCGCCGCGCAGCGACATGTGCACCGGGATGCCGTGAAAGGAAATCAGGAGTTGCTCGCCGCGGCCGTGTGCCTCCCAATATTCGTGCACGCTGTCCGCGAGCGCCGCGAGGTACCCGGGGTAAGCGTAATAGTCCTGAATGACATCCACCGGCTGATCGCTCAGGCGCGTGAGCGCGGCCAGGGTGGAGCCGAGCGTAGCGCCCGAATATTGTGGATAGAGCGGCAGCACGATCACGCGCGCAACTCCGGCGCGCCCGAGTTCGCCGAGTGCGTCGGCCAGCGAAGGCCGGCCGTAGCGCATGCCGAGGGCGAGCGGCACCTCGGAACCCGCACGCGCGGCCAGCTCACGCTTGAGCGCGGCGGCGATCGCCCGACTGTGGACCAGCAGCGGCGAGCCGGCGTCGGTCCAGATGCGCGCATAGGCAGCGGCGGATTTTGCCGGCCGCGTGCGCAGCACCAGCCCGTGCAAAATAGGCCACCAAGCCAGGTGCGGCAGATCCACTACGCAGGGATCCGAGAGAAATTCTGCGAGATAGCGCCGCAAGGCTTCGGGCGTCGGCGCATCCGGGGTTCCCAGATTGGCGAGCAGTACTCCGGTGGCGACGCTATCCGGGGCCGGTGAACGCGCAGGCATGAGCTTGGGCATGCGCTATCTTACGGGGCAGCCACGGCCTTGGGGAACCTGCAAACGGGCGTGTACCTTAAACCGCGATCAGCCGCGCAGGAACTTGCGCGCGCCGCAAGCGGCGGCGTAGGTTAAGCGGCACAGGCGTCAGGGGTCCGCACGCTCAATCAGAACCAGGGAGCACATCCATGTCCATGCTCAAGGATTTCCAGGCCTTTGTGATGCGCGGAAATGTCGTGGACATGGCCGTCGGCATCGTCATCGGTGCGGCTTTCGGCGCCATCGTCAAGTCGCTGGTGGACGACGTAGTCATGCCGCCCATCGGTTTGGCGCTCGGCAACGTGGATTTTTCCAACCTGTTCGTGGTGCTCAAGGAGGGCGCGAAGCAGGCGGGTCCGTACGCGACTATCGTTCAGGCGCATGCGGCCGGTGCAGTGACACTCAACTACGGTCTGTTCATCAACACCATTATCACTTTCATCATCATCGCGATCGCCATGTTCATCGTCATCAAGCTTATGGTAGGCATGCAGAACAAGCTGCACAAACCGGCGGCTGCCGCGCCCACCACCAAGGAATGTCCGCAATGTTTTTCGACCATCAACATCAAGGCCACGCGTTGCCCGAACTGCACCTCGGACATTTGATTTGAGTCGCTTCAAGGAACCTGGCGACCCGGTCGGCGACGGGCTTAGCATTTTCCGCCGGGTTAAGACTTGTTGCCCGGGCTTGTCGGACTGAGCTTTCCGCTCTGGAGTGCCAGCATCTGCTGCACCCGGTCGATTTGCAGCCTCAGGCTCCGGTAAGCGTTGTCATCCAAGGCGCCGTATCCCGCCAGTTTGGAGCGTGTGAGTTCCTGCAACTCCACCCCGGCGAATTCCAGGTGCGAGGCAATGCTCCAGCGCACGGACAGCGGCTGCTCGCACTGGTGCAGATTGAAATCGTTGCTCATGGCGAGTATTTCGGCGCGCAAGGTCCCGATAAAGGCGTGCAGACCGGTGCGCTCGGCGGGCGCAAGATCCGCGCGCAGCGGGTGGAACAGCGGCGTTTTTTCCTGCAGCAGAAGCTCGATGATTTCCAGATGATGGTTGATTTCCGAAAGCACGCTCAGCAGGTAGCGCTTCTGACTGTTGTTGAATTCGCCCATGGCCTGGATATGTTGCTTGCCGCAGGTCCCATCAGATGACGCGACACTTTACCGGCCAGGAAATCAGGTGCCCGGATGGAATCAAGCCGCCCAGTGCCGCCAGCGCCCGTTCCACCGTTTCCGGTGTGTCGAAAAACTCGACCACCAGTGGCAGTTTCACTGTCAGCCGCAGCAGATCCGCCGAGTGCACCTCGCCTTTGGAGCCGAATCCCGCGATACCGCGGAATACGGTGACACCGTGAACGCGGTGCTGATCGTGCAGGACCTTCATGATTTCGCTCAGCAGATTGTGCTTGCCGACATGATCGGCCTCGCTCAGGTAAATGCGTACCAGTAACATGTCTTTGTCCATGGTCAACTTCACTCGTCAGAGTTTGCGCGCAATATAGGCACCCAGAAATGCAGCCGTCAGTCCGAGGAGCACCGACAGAAATAAATAGAGCAGAGCCTTTCCCGTCTCACGGTCTTCGAGTAGCAACAGTGACTCCATGGCGAAGGTCGAAAAGGTCGTGAATCCGCCCAAGCCACCGGTGAGGATCGCGGTACGCATCACCGGGCTGACGCGCAGGCGCTCCAGGGTCGCGAAGAACAGGAACCCCATGAGCAGGCAGCCGAGCACGTTGATGATGAGCGTCGCCAGCGGAAAGTCGCGTCCGTATACTGCGTGTACTGCTTGGCTTACGCCCAACCGCGCGCAACAACCGATCGCGCCGCCCACCGCCACCGCTAGGTAGGTCCACATCACCGAACCCATGTCGCAGACGCCGGGCTACGGCAGTGCTGAGCGGATGCCGGGCCGCGAACATTACTTGCTGGATTGAGCCATGTCTTGTGGCGGGCCATAAAAAAACTCCTCTGAACTCGTTGCGGGTCCAGTAGGAGTCATTAGCCTTTGAAGGCGATTGTGGGCGAACTCCATCGCCGCGCTTGTGCGAAAGTAAAGCATGACGCTGTCACGCCGTCAACCGGCCGTGACGTTACCAATTAGGGATTGCGCATCGCCGCTTGGCCGATACCGCCGCCCGCCCGCGGCGCGTGGCTTCAGCGTTCCAGAATCGCGGTCACGCCCATGCCACCGCCGGTGCAGATGGAGATGAGTCCCCGGCCCTTGCCTTTCTGGGCGAGCAGTTTTGCGAGTCCTGCGATGATGCGCCCGCCGGTGGCGCCGAAGGGGTGGCCGAGCGCCACGCTGCCGCCCTTGATGTTGAGCTTGCTGCGGTCAATGGAGCCCAAGGGCTCCTTGCGACCGAGGCGCGTGCGACAGTACTCCGCGGATTCCCAGGCCCTGAGCGTGCACAGCACTTGCGCGGCGAAGGCTTCGTGGATTTCGTAGAAATCGAAGTCCTGCAGTTTCAGGCCGGCGCCATCCAACATCTTCGGTACCGCGTAGGTGGGTGCCATCAGCAAACCCTCGCGGTAGGGGCTCGTCATGCCGGCGAAGTCCACGCCTGCCACGGCGAAATGCGTGAGGTAGGCCTGTACCGGATAACCATGAGCCTTGGCCCACTCTTCTGAAGCCAGCAACACCGCCGAAGCGCCGTCGGTGAGCGGCGTGGAGTTGCCGGCGGTGAGCGTGCCGTTACCGGTCTTGTCGAAGGCCGGTTTCAATTTGGCGAGTTTTTCCAGCGTAGTGTCAGGCCGCACATTGTTGTCGTGGTCTATACCGTTGAACGGCGCAACCAGATCTTTATAAAAGCCTTCCTTCCACGCCGACGCGGCCTTCATATGGCTGGAATAGGCCAGCTCGTCCTGTTCTTTTTGGGTAAGTTTCCATTCCTTGGCCATGAGTTCGCAGTGCTGCCCCATGCTCAAATGGGTTCGGGCTTCGGTGACCGCCGGAAAGTGGGGCTTTAGGTCACTCAGCCGCCAGCGCGCCATGATTTTCAGACGCTGACCCAAGGTCCTGGCGCGGTTCAGGTCGAGCAACAACTGCTGATAATGACGGCCGAAGACGATGGGCACATCGCTTGCCGAATCCACACCCGCAGCGATGGCCGAATCGAGTTCGCCCACGGCGATGCGCGTGCCGAGCTCCACGGCGGTCGAGAGCGAAGTGCCGCAGGCGCGGTCCAGGTTGTGGCCGGGGGTATGCGGATGCAGGCCGCTCGACAGCACGGCCTCACGCGTCAGGCTCCAGTCGCGCGCGTGTTTCATTACCGCGCCTGCCGCCACGTCGCCGAGGGTCTCGCCCTTGAGGCGGTACTTGTCCACCAGCGCCTTGAGCGCGGCGCTCAGCATTTCCTGGTTGCCGAGCCGCATGTAATTGGTGTTGATGCGGCAAAACGGAATGCGCATTCCGCCGAGGATGGCGATCGGACGCGGGAGTTTGATCATGACATGCTCCTTGACTTGGCAACGCACGCGCAGCGCAGTACGCGCCATGGCTGGATGCGGGGTGAGCTATGATGCCACAGCGGCGCTCCGCAGGCGCCGTTTCAGTGAACCCTGCTCACCCGGTAGAGCACCACGCCGTGCGCCGGAATCTCGGCGGTAATCATCAATCGGGTTTCGGAAACCTGTTTGTTCCACAGGTTCTTCAAGCGGTAGTGGCCGGCTGGCAGTCCGATGGCCATGACATTCACGCTGATGTTCTTGGCACGTTCGCTCTTGTTGAACAGTGCCACAGCGTGATCACCATTCGCCAGCGGCCGCGACAGAATATCCACGTGACCAATCTGTTTCACGACCGAGGCTTGGCGGCCGAGCGGATCCTGGTCAATCGCGATGACATCTTTGTTGGAAAGTATCTTGAGCGCGGCGGGTGAGAGTTTGGCGACGTCGGTGCTGATTAGCAGCGGTGAAGCCATTTCTGCCCACAGGCTGAATTGGGATTGCTGTTCGGTGAGCGTCATGCCGGGGTTGCCGACTTCCAGCATGTCAGCGTCGTTCCAGCCGCCGGGAAACGCGTACCTGGCGAGCCCCGCGTTGCCTTCATAGTTCGCGAGCACGCTTGTCCAGGCATCGTAAATATCGTCATCGGTGCGCCACAGATTGCACACCGAACCGATCCAGCTCATGACTTCAGCGAATTTCTTGGGCTGGCCGAAGACATAGGCCGGCGGCGAACAACTGAACACCATGTTGCGCCCCGAAGCGCGCAATTCGTCGTTGACCCGGGTGTAAACAATCCGTGCCACCTGTGAAAAACTCTTGCCAGGATATTTGTCAGCCGGCGGATAACAGTAATCCAGCTTGAGGTAATCCACGCCCCAGGAAGCAAAGGTGCGCACGTCCTGCTCGATATGGCCGTACATGCCCGGCGCCTTCTGGCAGGTCATGTAGCCCGCATCTTCGTAAATGCCGAATTTCAAACCCTTGGAGTGAATGTAATCGCCCAGCCACTGCATGCCGTGCGGAAACAGTTTCGGATTCGCCACCAGATTGCCGGCTTTGTCACGCTGCATTTCCATCCAGCAGTCGTCAATGTTCACATAGCGGTAACCGAGTTGGGCAAGGCCGGTTGAAACCAGCGCATTGGCGGTGTTCACGAATAACTGCTCGTTGAGTTTGCATTCGTAGTGCGCCCAGTTGTTGAAGCCCATCGGCGGCGTCAATGCCAAGCCGTTATAGGATTATTGCGCTTGCCGTGCGGCGGCGGCGACAGCCGTGCCCGTGACACACACTGCGGCGATAAGGCAGACGCCAAAGTGAAACACAACGCGGCTTAGCCGCAGCATGGCTTGCTCCTTCGGAATGGATTGCAGCGCAGTGTCACGCCGCTACCGCAAACGGTCAATGTCCTGCATGCCAAAGCCGCTGTTTCTGCCTGATATGATGCATGCCTTTTTCGTTATTGATTGCACTGCACGCTTGCGTCATGTCCGAAACTTCGCTTTCCACAGCGCCGATCAACAGCCATCGCGTCTCGCGCTGGCCGATACTGCGCGCGGAAGCGCTGTCGACGCTGACGCTTGCCGGACCGCTGATCGTGCACAATCTGGCGTTGGTGGGCATGGCGCTTACCGATACCATCATGTCGGGGCTCTTGGGCGCACCCACGCTCGCCGCGGTGGCGGTAGGCGCGAACGTCTGGGCACCGGTATTTCTGTTCGCGCTCGGCGTGATCATGGCGCAGTCGCCCACCACCGCACATCTGTACGGCGCCGGCAAGCCGCGCGACATCGGCCATTACGCGCGCCAAATGCTGTGGCTGTCCCAAGTGCTAGGCTGGGGTGGCTTCTTCCTGTTGCGGCATCTGGCGCCATTCATGCGCGCTATCCACATCGAGCCCGCGATCATTCCCAATGCCACGGCGTATCTCAAGGCACTCGCCTGGGGATTGCCGGGCCTGTGCCTGTATCAGGCGCTGCGTTTCACCAGCGAAGGTATCGGTCACACCCGGCCGATGCTCGTCATCGCGCTCGGTGCGCTCGCAGTCAATGGCGTGCTCGATTACGTACTCATGTACGGCAAGCTGGGATTGCCGGCATTCGGCGCTGCCGGCTGCGGCTACGCCACCGCCATCACCCAGTGGCTCATGTTTCTCGCCTTGCTGTTTTATGTGCGCCGCCGCGCGTTGTATCAGCCGCTCGCTATCTTTGCGCGCTTCGAGTGGCCGCAGTGGGTGCCGCAGCGTGAACTGCTATGGCTGGGCGTGCCCATTGCCATCGGCATTTTCATGGAGTCCTCGCTGTTTGCGGGTGTGGGCCTGATGATGGGCACGCTCGGCACCGACATTGTGGCGGCCCACCAGATCGCGCTCAACTACGCCTCCTTCGTGTTCATGGTGCCCATGAGCATCGCGCTCGCGATTTCGGTGCGCGTCGGCCAGGCGCTCGGCCGCGGCGATGCACGCGGCGCGCGTCTCGCGGGCTTCGCCGGCATCGGCCTGTGCCTGTGCTTCGAGCTGTTGTCGGCCTTGAGCATGCTGCTGCTGCCGCATTACATCGTGGAGATCTATACGCGCGATGCCAACGTGGCGCGCATCGCCGTGAGCCTGTTGTACATCGGCGCCATTTTCCAGTTGTCCGACGGGCTGCAGACCAGCGCCGCGGGGGCGCTGCGCGGCTACAAGGACACGCGCGTGCCCATGCTCATCACCATCGTGGCTTACTGGCTGGTGGGGTTCCCGCTCGCCTGGGCTTTCGGAATTCCGCTGCATCTCGGTCCGCAGATGATCTGGGCGGGTTTCATCGCGGGGCTCACCGTGGCCGCGATCCTGCTGCTGGCGCGCTACCTGCGTCTCAGCCGCGCGCCACTGCGGGCGCCGGCCTCAGCTTGAGCCTGCGGGTTTCAAGCCGGTGACAATCGGCACCTGCCATACGGCGTAGCCCAGAGGATCGCGGATACACGCCACCATCTGGTCAAAGCCCGCCCGCGCGTCCGCTGGACTCATGCCGGCCATTTCCGCGACCGTGGCAGCATAGCCGTCGGCCCAGGATTTAAAAATCCGCACCAGGATATCGCGGGACACGCGCAACGTGTCCACGATGATGTAGTGAACGGCCAGATTGCGGATGCCGCGGCGGTGCAGTTCGGACCAGGTGCGCCGGCCGATGCGTGGGTCCACGTGCATGGCGCCGGCGAAGCCGGCCATGGCCAGATCCCAGAAAGCATCCAGATCGAGGTGCGTGGGATACGCGTGGATCATGCCGTAGTCTTCCGCCAGCAAATGCAAACGCCCGCCAGGACGGGTGACGCGGATCAACTCGGCAATAACGCGCTCGGGTTCCGGCACGGTCTGCAGCATGTGACGGCAGGCGACGAAATCGAAACCGTTGTCGGGCAGCTCGAGCGCAAAGGCATCGCCTTGGTGAAACTCGAGCCGCGGCGCAAACCTTGCATGATGCCGGCGCGCGTACTCGACCTGTTGCGGCAGCACGTCAATGCCGAGTATCCGGGTGTGTGGGAGAAGTTCGGCACAGCGCCAGGTGAATTCGCCGGTGCCACAGCCGGCATCCAGGATTTTGGCGTCGGCCGGCAGTCCATAGGCGATGATAAGTTCGCGCTCCTGCGGCCAGATGGCCTCGGTCTGGGCGGCAAGTGTACGCACCATGGATTCGTCCGCCATGTGCTGTTTTTGCGGATTGCGGTCGGCGGTCATGTTGTAAGGCAGCGGGTTGATTGCAGCTGGGGGGTGATTGGGGGAGTGGCCGACGGACTATCGGTCCGCACCACGAGAATATTAAATTCGCGGCGAATATCGCCGCTCCCACCGTATCTCGCGCCCGCCGTCAGGGCGCCGATGGTAAGGCCTGCGCTTGCATGTCGCCAAGCCCTTCGTTAGCCTCACGCATCTTTTGCCTCCGCAACCAGGAGCATCCCGTGGCCCAGGGCAAACTGCGCAAAGACGCGGGCGTCATCGGCCTGCTGTTCGTGGGCGTGAGCACCATGATCGGCTCGGGCTGGCTGTTCGGCCCGATGCATGCGGCCAAGGACGCCGGCCCGCTGAGCATCGGTTCCTGGGCGATTGCGGCGGTGGCGGTCGGCCTGATCGCGCTGGTGTACGCGGAACTCGGGCCGATGTTCACCAAGAGCGGCGGCCTCATGTACATGAGCGTCATCACCCATGGCCGGATGGTGGGGCGCATCTGGAGCTGGATTCTGTTCATGGCGTACGTCTCGATTGCGCCGGTCGAGGCCATGGCCGTGGTCACCTACGCCAACAATTACCTGCCCGGCCTGGTGCATCCCGCGAGCGCGCTGCTGACGCCCGTCGGCGTGATCGTGTCCATCGGCATTCTGGGCGTGCTCACAATCCTGAATTTTTTGATCCTGCGACTGATCCTGCTGCTCAACAGCATCGCCACCTGGATCAAGGTGTGCGCGCCCATCGGCACCATCATCGTGCTGCTGATTTACTCGCATCATCCGCACAATCTCACGGTCGCGGCGCACGCCAGCGGCAATGTTGCCAACATGCTGACCGCGATTTCCACCGCCGGCGTATTCTTTTCGCTGTTCGGCTTCAGCCAGGCGATCCAGCTTGCGGGCGAGACTGACAATCCGGCGCGCAATATTCCGATTTCGGTGATCGGCACCATCGTTATCGGCGGCATCATCTTTGTGCTGGTGCAGTTCGCGTTCGTCACCGCGGTGCCGCCGGCGTTGCTGGCAAAAGACGGTTGGGCGGGATTGAATTTCACCGGCGACGCCGGACCCATGGCGGGACTCGCCATGACGCTGGGCGCCTCGTTCTGGGCGCTGGCGCTGTACGCCGACGCCATCATCTCGCCGACCTTCTGCGGCTACATCTGGACCACGGCCACGGCGCGCATGCTTTTGGCCTCGGCTGATGAGAAATTCGCGGCACAGGGACTTCAGAAAATCAACCGTCACGGCGTCCCTTGGGTAGCCTTGATTGTCGGCTTTCTCATCGGCCTGTTGTTCTTTTTCCCGTTCCCCTCGTGGCAGAAACTCGTGGATTACGCCTCCTCCGCTACGGTGTTGAGTTACGGCTTGGGTTGTGTGGTGCTGTTGCAAATGCGCCGCGTGATGCCCGGCACGCACCGGCCGTTCCGGCTCTGGGGAGGCTGGATCATCACGCCGCTGGCGTTCATCGCATCCAACTTCATATTGTTCTGGACCGGCTTTTTTACCGTGAGTTTTCTGTTTGCGATTCTGGTCGCCGGCCTGATTTTGTATCTCATATTCAACGGCGAGGAAGGTGCGCGCGATTGGCGCCATGCGCTCTGGCTGATTCCGTATTTCGGCGGCATGGAATTTCTGAGCTGGGTGGGACCAGCGTCCATGGGCGGCACGGGATTGCTCAACATCTACTGGGACATGCTGGCGATTGCTGTGCTAAGCCTCGTCATCTTGTACATCGCGCTCGGAAGCAGCGTGCCGGCCGCGCGTTCGCAGGAGTACTATGACGGTCTGCTGAAAACCGAGACCTGACGTGCCGAGCGTTCAGGCCGGGAGGCTGTGGTGAACACCGCTGCCGTTTCCATGCATGCCGGTTCCGGCCTGCAACCCAATCCTGCTTACAGCCTTGGCGGCGCCGTGCTCGGCACCGCCTTGGTGTGTGCCGGCCTGCTTTGGGCATTCACACACTCGCAGCCGCTGAAAGTCGCGTCCGGAATTGTCGAGCTGCATCTCGCGACAGTTCCGGCGATGCCGTTACCGCATGTCGTCCGCACGGCTCCACACGGGATGCCGTTGCCCACGCGTCCAACCGTAATCCGACCGGCGCTGCCGAGGCCGGTACTTATTCCGGAAACCCGTTCGCTGCTCGCAGTGCCGGCGCCGGCACCTTTGGACCTGAGCTTGCCGGGATCGGGGGTTGCACCGCAGGCGGCATCGCCCTTTGTTCCGCAGGCATTCAATCCGTATTCGGACTTGTCGAAGGCACTGGCTGCGCCGCCGCCCGCGCCAACCATGCACAACGGTGATGCCTACCGCTCGGTGTACGGCTCCCCGGTGGTCAAGGCCGGCGGCCGGTGTCTGGCGCTGCAGACCATACAAGCGGGACCGTCGCCTTCGGCACACACCACGGTGGGATTTGGTGTGCCCTGTCCCGGCGAATATCGGCCGAGTATGGCGGATGAATTGAAAGCCTGGGCCGAAAAGCGCGCCCGCCAACTCCACTTGCCGCCGGGCTGATCAGCCGCGTGCGTTGGGTTCCACAGCAGTCAGCGCCTTAGCTTAAAGGGGCGGACTCGAAGATCCGCTGACGGGTGGCTCTGCGGGCATCGGATGTTCGGGCGGATCCTGCAGGCGGACCCGGCTCAACGGTAGGCTCTGCGGATAGCGCGCTTGCAGAAACGTGATGAGCTGTTCGCGCACCAGGCAGCGCAGATCCCAGGCATCGCCGCTATTCGCGGCACTCATAAGCGCCCGCAGTTCCATGGTCTGCGCCGTGGCATTCGTCACCTGCAGTCCCCATGCCTTGCGGTCCCACTGTTTGCTGGCTTCGAGTATCCGCAGCAGCTCGCGTCGCACGGGCTCGACCGGCAGGGTGTAATCCGCGTACAGATACACCGTCCCCAGGAGATCCGCGCTATGCCGCGTCCAGTTCTGGAACGGTTGCTCGATGAAGTACGAGAGCGGCACGATCAGCCGGCGTTCATCCCAGATGCGTACCACCACATACGTGGTACGGATTTCTTCAATACGCCCCCACTCTCCCTGAACGATCACCACATCGTCCAGGCGGATGGGCTCGGTGAGTGCAACCTGCAGGCCGGCGAGCAAGTTGGTGATGGCCGGACGCGCCGCGAGGCCCACGACGAGGCCGGCCGCGCCCGCGGAAGCAAACAACGTGGCGCCCAGGGTGCGCACCCCGGGAAACGTCATGAGCATCGCGGCGAGCGCCAGCACGGCGATCAACGTCACGACAATGCGGCGGATAATCTGCACCTGGGTGCGCAGCTGGCGGGCGCGCAGGTTGTCGGCGGTATCGAGCGGGTGGCGCCGCGCCAGTACCTCGCGCCAGATGTCGAAGCAGGCGACGCAGAACCAAGCGCCGGTTCCGATAGCGGTGAGTTCGAGGACGTGTGCCAGGATGGTCATCGGCCGCGCCGCGAGCGGCAGGGTCAGCAACACCAAGCGTGCCGCGATCGCGGGAGCAAGCCAACGCACGGGTCGCCGCAAACCCTGGCGGGCGACGGCCAGAATTGGACCCGGCATACGGCCGAGCAATTTGAAGCTGATCTCCGAGGCCAACATCACCACCGCCACGGTCAGCAACAGACTGACCAGCGATACGAGCCATCCGGGGAGTGCCTGCATGATTTGCAGCATGGTCACCGGTCTCCAGTAAATGCCAGCCCATGAAGCGCGGCAAACGGGTCCGTTACCAGCCAAGTGGGTATGTTCTCAAAGTAGGTGCTCCACGCACCCTGGTGCACAGAGACCGCGCGAAACCGCGACTCCCAGTGTTGCGCAGCGAGTCCTTGCAGCACGCCGCCTGCGAGATACACGCTTCTCCGCGCATTGAAGGTGAGAGCGAGATCGCCCGCAACGCCCCCCGGCTGTGTGGGGAAGATGCCCAGTGCCCCGTGCGCTCCGGCCACGCGGCCGGCCGCGCGTTCCACGATAGGCTCCGGCGGGAGCGGGGCTTCGGCCGGCGAACAGGCGCCATAAAGTCGCTGTAGTCCCGGTCCCGAATACAGGTCCTCGATGCCGAGGCGGACCTCCCGGCCGGCGAGCCTTTGCAGGTTGCGTCGCGGCTCCGGCTCATCCGCAGCCAGCGTTGCGTGTCTGCCCGCGCGCGCCACTGCGAGTCGCATATGGGGGCCAGCTGCGCCGCCCACCAGCACGCTCATGCGCCCGCGCCTTCCGCCAGCGCGTGCACGAATGCCTGCGCCCAGTGATGGATGTCGTAATCGCGCAGCACTTTCATCATGGCCGACCAGCGCTCGCGGCGCTCCTCCACCGGCATGCTGAGCGCTTGGGCCAGACCCTCCGCGACCTGTTCCCCATCGTAGGGATTCACGATCAGCGCGTCCTTGAGTTCCTGCGCGGCACCCGCCAATGACGACAGCACCAGCACGCCGGGATCGTGAGCCGGCTGCGCGGCCACGAACTCCTTGGCCACAAGGTTCATCCCGTCGCGCAGCGGCGTCACCAGGCCGACGCGCGCCAGGGAAAGAAATCCCATGATCGTCCTACGGGGAAATCCGCGGGTCATGTAGCGCAGCGGCAGCCAGTCGTAGTCGGCGTAGCGTCCGTGAAGGTCACCGGCGATGGCATTAAGTTCGCGGCGGATGCTGTCGTACTCGGGCACCTCGGTACGCGAAAGCGGTGCGATCTGGAACAGCACCACCTGGCGGCGGAAAGCCGGCCAGTGTTCCAACAACTGTCCATAGGCACGGAAACGATCCGGCAGGCCCTTGCTGTAATCGAGCCGGTCCACGCCGATGATGAGCTGTCTGCCGGTGAGGCTCGCCTCCAGGCGTTTGCCGTGCAGCCCGCTGCGCCCGCGCTCCGCCAACTGCGCTACTTCGTCCACGTCAATGCCGATGGGGAAGGGCAGCACCCTCACCCGCCGGCCGCCGTAACTCACCGCGCGTTCCTCCACCCGCGCCTCCGGCACGCACAGCCGCACCGCGCCCAGAAACGCATCACAGTCAAATATCGTCTGGAAACCGAGCAGGTCATAGGCCAGCAGTGCGCGCACCAGCTCCCGGTGCGGCGGCAAGGCGCGCAATGTGCACGGACACGGGAAAGGAACGTGCAGGAAGAATCCCAGGGGCGACCGGACTCCAGCTTGCCGCAGCCGCTCGCCCAGGGCCAGCAGATGGTAATCGTGCACCCAGATGAGCGGCGCGTCGCTCAGCAACGGCAGCAGTTGCTGCGCAAAACGCGCGTTGGTGTTCAGATAGGTCTGATATTCGCGGCGCTTGAAGCGCAGCAGGTTGAGACGCGAATGGCACAGCGGCCACAGGCAGCGGTTGGCAAAGCCCACGTAGTATTCATCGTATTCGCGGCGCGTAAGCGGCACGGTCGCGTAGTTCACCGCTTCGTTGCTGAGCAGTGCCGGGGGCGAGTCCGCGGTTTCCGCTACGCGGCCGTTCCAGCCGAACCACAGTCCGCCGCGTTCCTCCAGTGCGCGTGCCAGTCCCGTGGCCAGTCCGCCCTCAGCGCTGCCGCGCTTGCCGGGCAGCGCCACGCGATTCGATACCACCACCAGCCGGTTCAAAAGGCCTCCCCCCGGGAGGTGCTCAGGCGCAGCGCCGGCTGGAAGATGCCGAGCATGCTGTAGGTCTGCGGGAAATTGCCCCAAAGCTCGCCGTTCGACGGGTCAATATGCTCGGACAAGAGCCCGAGGTGCGGGCGGTGCCCAGGCATTTTTTCGATGACAGCGCGGGCTTCGTCGCGCCGGCCGAGTGCGGCGAGCGCGAGGCACCTGGCAATATGCGCCAGCCGGTCGCAGGCCGCCCGGCACATCACGCTTGAATACGTGCTCACGCTTTGCACGTCGCGGCGCTCCCACAGTCCGGCGTCCGGTTGGTGGTACAGGTCGAGGGCGATGTCGCCGTGGATTTCCAGCCGGCGGAACAGCACCTCGTCACCGGGCTGCTCGATGCGCGTATCGAAAAACCGCTGGGCAGCGGCCAGCACCACCGCGCCGTAGACGTCATGTTGGTGCTGCTTGGACGCGTCGTTGCCGACACGCACCGGGACGCTGCCGCGAAAGCCGTTGAAGGACGCGAGGCTGCGCTCCGCGGGTTGCGTGCCGCACCACACCACCTCGGCGTGCTCGTCCAGCAGCGCGCAAAATCCGCCGTTGCCGATGAGGCCGAGTTCCAGACTGTTCATTAGGTGATGGCCTGCGACGCTGGAGTGTGCGCCAGCGCGGCCAGCCAGGCGCACATTGCATGCGGGTCGGCCAGCCGGTAGCGTGCGTTGCTCGCGCCGTCTCCCACCTTGATGCTGCAGCCGCCCAGTGCATTGATGAACCGGAAACCATCCTCGTCGGTAGCGTCATCGCCCGCGAACAGCGGCAGGCGTCCCGCAAACGGCGGCGCGTCCAGCATGCGGCGAATCGCGGTGTCTTTGCCGCACCCGGCCGGACGTACTTCGAGCACGCACTTGCCGCGTTGCAGCGTAAGCGTTGGGTGCACCGCGAGTGCCGCCGCCAGCGCCGCCTCAAGGTCGCGTGCACGCTCGGGCGCGCGCCGGAAATGCACGGCAAGCGTCAGACCCTTGTCTTCGAGCAGCAGGCGTGCATCGCCGGCGGCGAGCTCCAGTACCTGCGGGCGAAGGTCATCGAGTTCCTCGAGATGCACACTGTGTCTGCCGGTAGCGCCCGCGGCATCACGCCATTCCGCCCCATGTTGACCGGCGGCGGCAAATATATGCGGTGCGAACAGGCGGTCCATTTCCTCGAGCGGCCGTCCGCTTACGAGCGCCAAGGCTCCGTCGAGCAGTGCGCGCAGGCGCTCCAGCAATGCGCCGGTGTTGGCGTCAGCGTGCACATCGGCAGGTGCCGCGGCCAGGGGCAACAGTGTACCGTCCACATCGAGGAACAGCGCGAGATGCGTCGGGTCGTCAGGCAGACTTTGCAAAGTGGCTTGCAATACGCACACCGGCGGAGAGTTTGTTTAAGGAGCGATCCGCCACCCGCACGGTGCGGCAGACACAGGCATTATGCGGGCGGAATCAGGTGATTGCAAAAAACGGCGACTTCGGTCCTGCACATTTCAGCTCCGCAAACCCACGCCGCGGTTGAGCAGCCACAGGCTGATGCAGAACAGCCCCAGGATGAACAGCAGGATGATGGCGTAGGCGGTGCCGATGCCGATGTCCGATACCCCGAGGATGCCGTAGCGAAAGGCGCTCACCATGTAGAGGATGGGATCGAGCCTGGAGACGTTCTGCCAGAACACCGGCAGCAGGTGGATGGAATAAAACACTCCGCCGAGATAGGTGAGCGGCGTGAGGATGAAGGTGGGAATGATGGTCACATCGTCGAATTTTTTCGCGTAGATCGCATTGATAAGCCCGCCCAGGGAAAACAGCACGGCGGTGAGGATCACGACCGAGACGGTGATCAGCGGATGCACGAGGTGCAGGCGCGTGAAGAACAGCGCGATGATGGTGATGAGGACGGCCACCAGGATGCCGCGCACCACGCCGCCCATCATGTAACCCAGGATGATCAGGTAATTAGGCAGCGGCGAGACCTGCAATTCCTCGATGTAGTGGCCGAACTTGGAGCCGAAGAACGAGGACACCACGTTCACGTAGGAATTGTTGATCACCGACATCATGATGAGACCGGGGGCGATGTAGGCCATGTAGCTGTAGCCGCCCATCTCCCCCACGCGGCGGCCGATCAGGCCGCCGAAGATGATGAAGTACAGGGTCATGCTGATGGCCGGCGGCACCAGCGTCTGGATCCAGATGCGCAGCACGCGCACCACTTCCTTGATGACGATGGTCTGGAAGCCGATGTAATTCGCGCGCAGGCGTGAAGCGCCGATGTTTTCTGCCAGTTGTGATGCCGTCATTTCGCCCCTGCCTTCGGTGCACTTTCCAATGGAGCAACCGTCGCCTTCGCGCTTCCAAAGCGGATGGATCGCGGCGAATATCGCCGCTCCCACAATATTTATTCAGCCCTTGCCTTCCACCAGGCGCACGAACAGTTCCTCCAGGCGGTTAACCTTGTTGCGCATGCTCAGTACCTGGACATCGTCCTTCGACAGCAACTCGAAGAGTCCATTGATGTTCTGTGATTTGCTTACTTCCACTTCGAGCGTGGTGTCGTCCACTTGGGTGACGGCATACCCGTCCAGCGGCGGCAGCTGGGCGAGCGGCTTGCGCAGATTGAGCACGAAGGTTTCGGTGCGCAGCTTTTCCAGCAGCTCGCGGGTACGGCCCTGCACGATGATCTCGCCGTGGTCGATGATGGCCACACGCCGGCACAGATTCTCGGCTTCTTCGAGGTAATGCGTGGTGAGGATGATGGTGATGCCTTCCTTGTTGATCTTTTTCAGGAAATCCCACATGGAGCGGCGGATTTCGATGTCCACGCCCGCAGTGGGCTCGTCGAGGATCAGGAGTCTGGGTTCGTGCACCAGCGCGCGCGCGATCATCAGGCGCCGTTTCATGCCGCCCGACAAATTGCGGGAAATGTCGTCACGCTTGTCCCACAGCGAAAGCTGCTTGAGGTATTTTTCGGCGCGCTGCTTGGCGAGCTTGCGGGGAATGCCGTAAAAACCCGCCTGGTTCACCACGATGTCGAAGGGTTTTTCGAACTGGTTGAAATTAATTTCCTGCGGCACCAGACCGATGCAGGACTTGGCCCGGTCCATGTGGGTGTCGATGTCGTAATCGAACACCTTGACCGTGCCCGAGGTCTTGTTCACCAGCGAGGTGACGATGCCGATGGTGGTGGTCTTGCCGGCGCCGTTCGGACCGAGCAACGCGGTGAACTCGCCCTCGGCTACGTCAAAATCAATGCCCTTGAGCGCAACCACGCCGTTTTTGTAGGTTTTGGCGAGACCGTGAATGCTGAGCGCTTGCATAACCGGTGAACGTGAAAAACCGCGGAAATCCGCGGTCTGATGGGGCGCAATCATAACATGCGCAAACCTGCACTTCGGCACGCGACGCCGCGGCCAGCGCCTGTAGTGCCGGGCCTGCGCGCGATTCTATGGCATAGTGCCGGCATGCGGGAAACGGCATGAATCTGCGGCAACACAAGCTGGTGCAGCTCACGCTGGTGCTCTTGAGCGAGGGCATGACGCCGCACAAGCTCGCGCTCACGCTGGCGTTGGGCCTGCTGCTCGGGGCCATTCCGGTGCTCGGTACCACCACCGTGCTGTGCGCGCTGGCGGCGGTGGTTTTCCGCCTTAACCTGCCGTTGATCGAGGCTGTGCAGTTCCTGGCCTATCCGCTGCAACTGCTGTTGCTGATTCCCTTCATGCAGGCGGGCCAGTGGATTTTCCGCCAGCCGCCGCTGCCGTTCACGCGCGTTGAACTCCTGGCATTGCTGCATTCCGGTTGGCGGTACGCCATCGAACAACTATGGCTGTTCAGCCTGCACGGCGTGGTGGCGTGGTTACTGTTGGGCGGCGCCGGCGCGCTGCTTGTTTATGTGGTCGTGCGTCCGATTCTCGGCTATACGCTGGGCCGCCGGCAGGCCGGGCACAAGCCTGCACCTAACGGATCGTGAACCGCTCGCCGGGTTTTAGGCCGAGCTTTTTTGCCATACCGGCGTTGAGTTCCAGCACGTATTGGGCCGGTGCGGCACTCGTGTATGTGGGGCATTGTTCGGTTTTGCAGGGCGGGGTGTCGGCTGATACGTTGATGAGCCGCTGGTGGGCGTCAAAAAAAATGATGTCGAGCGGAATCAGCGTGTTCTTCATCCAGAAGTAACGCGGCTGCGCATCGGAATACACGAACAGCATGCCGTGGTTCGCCGCCATGTGGGTGCGGAACATCAGGCCGCGTTCGCGCATCGCGTCGGTATTGGCTATTTCCACCGTGAAACGGTGACCGGCAAGCGTTACTTGCTGCGTGACGGGTAATGCTGCACGCACCGCGACGGCAGGCAGCCAAGTGAAAATCAACAGTGTTAAGAGCAGAGAGGTACGTTTTAGCATCGTAAGCTCCTTCAATTGCCTGCTGCAGAATTTGCGGGCTCGCAAACCCATGCGTGGAAAGGATGGATTACGCCGGAGCGGTCAATCGCGTGTAGCTCGGCCTTTTGACATTGTGGCTTGGGAACAGGCCAGCTTGTGCAGCCACTGCCAACCCCCGGCTCAGCTCCCCCGAGTATGACGGGCGGTGGCGAGTTGTCGAAAGGACCATATCCTGCGGCTTCGCGCGCTAGCTGCAACTGATTATACAAATCCGCAGCATGCTCACAGGCTTGAGCGCGTTCCGTTGGCGTCCATTTAAGCCCATAGCCATATTGGCGCTCCAGATCCGCCGAATAAAACGGGGGATCGGTTATTCCGGTCCGCATTTGCCATACCAGGTCCCAGGCGTAAGCATTGATTATCGCTTGTTGCTTTGCGGCTGCCGTAGACGGCACCCGCAGGATGTAATGTACATAAAGTTTGTTATTCAGCCCCCGTTTTATGACGCGGCGCGCATCGTGATATCTTTGCCACCACATGTAGTAATCCATGAGCGCGCAGGTCGAACCCTGTATTGCGGCTTGCCAAAGTATTTGTTTGGCTTCGTCTCTACCATCATTTGATGGATTGTAAACAAGCCGAAAGCCCAATGAGGTCATGGCAGTCAGGTTGTCATTGAGCGCCTGTTGCCGCAGGGTATTTATTGGTTCTTGGATTCCTTCGGCGTTTTCGACGGGATTGCAGCCGCGCGCGCTCATCCAGTCATTCAACTTACGTTCCAATATGGCGGTATCTGTTACATTGATTTGTAAGACTTTCGACTCGGCATGCGAGCTAGGAACAGCACCACCGATTGATAACGGCGGTTGGGTGGCGGTTGGTTTTGCTTGCGCAGGCATTGAGGTGTCTGGGAGCGCTGGAATATAAACGACTGACTCTGACGCGTGTTGCCTGTTGATGCTCCAAACCACGATTGCAACCACAATTATCAGCATGAGTGCAGTCAACAGGATTACTGATTTGCGCATATGCTTTCGCTCTTAACACTTTACGCAACTGGTGTTCCAGGCGGCTGTTTGGTGAAATCCTCGGGTGAGGCGTCGCGTGTCAGGCGGTACATGCCTTCGCGCACGATGCGGCGCATAACGATGTCCACGATCGTAGTTTGGTTCGGCTTGATGAAGTTGGCGAGATTTTCTGCCGAAGCCGTGAGCGTGGCTGGCTGATACGACACAAAACCTTCCTGCGGATAGGGAATGACGTGCAGGCCGAGTTGTTCGCAGGACGGCAAGGCGGCGCGCAGTTGCCGGCCTTTGTATTCCACCGCCGGGGCTCCCGTCATGCGCGCGTGGTTCAGGTAATAGGTGAGCGTGCCGGGGTCGAGATGGTTGCGCTGGCGGTCAATGAAAAACCCCGGCGGCAGGCCGTTGGGATTGTCGTTCTTGCCGGTCAGCAGCACGTCGAAGTCCTTGAGCACATTTCCCTGGTCGTCGCGTACGCGTAACACCAGCATGCAGCAGGGATCCATGATCACCTGGTGATCGAAGGGACCGATCAGGCTGCGGTCCTCGACCTGTTCGCGCTGCTGCACTTCCGCAGTTTGTGCGCGGAAGGCGTCGAACACCGCGGCGTAATCCTTGAGCGTGGCCACGTGCAGGCATTGCAGAATCGCGTCTACCGTAGCATTGGGCGTGGCGTCCGCGGGAATGCTGCGCATGATGCCCATGCGCAGGTCGGAGTGGCACACGCCGGGAATCAGCGCAAGCGGTACCGCCGGCGACAGCGTCGGCGCGGCGGGAGTGAGCCGCGGTGCGCTGAAGCCGAGTGCGGTGTTTTTGTCCGGCGCCGGTGCCATTTGCTCGAGACGCACGTGCGTGTAGTTGAGGTTGGCCGAGGCCACGCGGATCACGCCGTCGCTGCCCATCTCCGCGGTGTAGCTGTTGACGAAATCATAGAGTTTCGGATCGTGTGACTGGCCGGCGAGCACGAACGGGAAAAAACCTTTGGGCCCGATGCAGCCTGCGCCCCGCTGCAGCCATTCGAGATTGAGCGCCAGGCTCTGATCGCTGCCGAGTTCCAGCCAGTCGAGCACGCCGGTGCCCACGTCCACGCCCTCGAACCAGGCTTTGAGGCGCGAGAGTTTCGACAGGCCAAGCTGTACCAGCGCCGAACCGAAATTCGCCGGTGCTAGCATGATGAGGTGGCTCAAGGGCGGAAGCTTTTTGCCGGCGCCGATGTAAAAGTGATGCAGCCAGGCGCGGATTACGGGCGCGCCGGTGGAGTGCGTGATGCACACGAAGCGCTGCTGGTTCTTGAGCGCGTCGCCCAGCTCGCGTTTCAAGGCCGCCTGGAAAGCGCGCGCGATGTCGGGAATGGTGACTTCGTTGTGGAAGCTGATGTATTCCGACAGCCAGATCTGGTGTACGTCCAGTTCCAGATCCGGACTGCGCCGGGCTTCCAGTTTCAGCCGCTCCGGCAGTCCGCCGTAGGTATCGGTGTTGCGCACGCTCCAGCCATGTACCAGTACCACAATGCGTTTTTGTTTGGCCACTGTCGTTCCCTGGTCGCCGTTGAGGGGCCTGCGCTTGAAAATTCGTCCGCGGCCCATATTAGCTTAACCGCCGTCAAAGTCGCGGCGGTGTATCATCTGCACATTCCCCCGACCATCGAGTACCGACTATGTCACACGCCCGACCCGTCCTGAAATTCGCCGCTCCGGTCGCACTGCTGTGCGCGGTGCTGTTGCTTTCCGGTTGCGGCATCAACACCATTCCCGCCCAGAAGCAGGCGGTGAATGCGGCATGGAGCCAGGTGCTCAACGAGTACCAGCGGCGTACGGATCTAATTCCCAACCTCGTGGCGACCGTCAAAGGCTCGGCCGAGCATGAAACCGATGTACTGGAAGCCGTGACCAACGCACGCGCCAAAGTGACGCAAACCCAAATCCCCGCCGACATTCTTACCAACCCCAAGGCGTTTCACGAGTTCGAGCAAAATCAGGCCACGCTGGGCGGTGCGCTCTCGCGCCTGATTTCGGTCACCGAAAACTATCCTGACCTCAAGGCCAACCAGAACTATCTGGTGCTGCAGGCGCAGCTCGAAGGCACCGAGAACCGCATCGCCGTGGCGCGCCGCGATTACATTCTAGCGGTGCAGCAGTACGACACCACGCTCACCACCATACCGGGGCGCTGGTACCACTCGATGTTCTACAGCAGCTACCTGCCGGTGCAGAACTTCACGATCTCGGAACAGGCGCAGCAGGCGCCCAAAGTCAATTTCTCCGGCACTCCCTGAAGAAGTGAGGGGTGAGGAGTGAGGACAAAGCAATCAACGGCCGGCTGAAAATCGTGAGGACTGGCTGGCTGGCGGTCGCAGTCACGGGTGTATTTGCATTGCTCGCGGGCAGTGCTTTCGGCGCGAACGCGCTCGACGCAGGCATGCCGCCGTTTCCGCCGCTCACTGGCCCGGTGGTGGACACCGCGCATCTGCTTCCCGCCAACGTTTTCAATGCGTTGTCGCAGCAACTTGCGGGCTACGCGCAAAACACCGGTATGCAGTTGGTAGTGGTGACGTTGCCGACACTCAACGGCTATCCGATTGACATGTACGGCTATCAGCTCGGGCGGCATTGGGGCATCGGCCAGAAGGGCAAGAACAACGGCGTGCTGCTGATCGTGGACGCGGGCGAAAAGCAGATGCGTATCGAGGTGGGCTACGGCCTCGAAGGCACGCTCACCGACGCGCAGAGTTTCGAAATCATCCACAACATCATCACCCCGTACTTTCAGAAGGGCGATTATTCAGGCGGAATCACTGCGGGCGTGCAGGCGATTCTCGGTGTGCTCGGCCACAAGCAGCAGGCCGTGCAACAGCAGCAGGTGCGCAACCGTTCGGGTACCGGATTGCTGCTGCTGCTGATCATTGCATTTGCACTGATTCCGCTGATCCGCGCGATTTTCTACCGCGGCGGCGGCGGCGGGCCGGGCGCTCCCGGCATGCGCGGCAGCGGCATGGGTTGGCTCGGCTGGATGGCACTCGGCATGCTGGGCGGCAGTCTGGGGCGCGGCGGATTTGGCGGTGGCTTCGGCGGCGGTGGCTTTGGCGGATTTTCCGGCGGCGGCGGTTCCTTTGGTGGCGGCGGCGCTTCTGGAGGATGGTAGGAAGAAGTACCGCGTGCTGTGTGCTGCGTCGGAGACCGACCCTCTCGTCCGCAGCACGCAGCACTTAGCACGTAGCACAAAAAACGTAGAACCCCGCACCCAAGTGTTCAAGCGGGGAGCAAAGAAGCAACGAGGCATGGACATGATCGAGTTTTCTGACGCCGACAAAGCCCGCATCACCGCTGCCATCCACGCAGCCGAGAAAAACACCAGCGGCGAATTCGTGGCGGTGGTGGCGCGCACCAGCGACCACTATGTGTTTCTGCCGTTACTCTGGGCCGCGGTTGCGGCGCTGATTCTGCCGGGAATCCTCTATCTGGTTTCCGCCCCGCTCGCCTGGGTGCACATCTATCAAATCCAGCTCTTGCTGTTCATCGTGTTGGCGCTCGTGTTCCTGTTCGTGCCCGAATTCCATCTGCATCTGGTGCCGCGGCACGTGAAACATTCCCGTGCCCGGCGCCTGGCGCACGCGCAGTTCTACGAGCAGGGCGTGCACATGACACGCGAGCACTCCGGCGTGTTGTTCTTCGTGTCACTGGCGGAACATTACGTGGAAATCGTGGCCGACAAGGGCATCCACGAGAAACTCGGCGAAGCCCACTGGCAGGGCATCATCGAGGCGTTCGTGACCGACGTGAAGGCGGGCCGCGTGATGGACGGCTTTGTGGCCGCGATCGGCACCTGCGGCACCGCGATGGCCCGGCACTACCCGCCCGAGCCCGGCAATCCCGAGGAACTGTCCGACGGCCTGATCGAGATTTAGGCCTTTATTCCAACTGTAGGAGCGGCTTTCAGCCGCGATCTTGTGTCCGAATCGCGGCGAATATCGCCGCGCCCACACTCGCAGGTTCGATCAATTCGCCGTCAAAGGCGCGAGATGTAATTCCACGCGCCGGTTCTGCGCACGGCCTTCGGGCGAGGTATTGCTGGCGATGGGATTGGCTTCGCCGAATCCCTGCACCGCGATGCGCGCCGGCAGGATGCCCTGGGCCTCGAGATTGCTGGCCACCGCCTGGGCGCGCAGTTGCGACAGCATGAGGTTGTATTGCGGACTGCCGGTGCTGTCGGTGAAACCATCCACGTCGATCAACGTCTTGTTGTATTCCTTGAGCACCAGCGTTACGGAATGCAGCACGTTGGTGAACGCGGGATTAAGCTGTGAGCTGTTGGTCTGAAAGGTGATGTTGCCCGGCATATTGAGCACGATGTCGTTGCCGTTGCGCGTCACCGATACGCCGGTGCCCTGCAACTGCTGGCGCAGCTTTGCTTCCTGCACGTCCATGTAGTAGCCGATGCCCGCACCGGTGAGCGCGCCGACGCCGGCGCCGATGAGTGCGCGCTTGCGGGCGCTGCCGCCGCCGATGAGCGCGCCGGCCACCGCGCCGCCGACCGCACCGATGGCGGCGCCCTTGGCGAGGCCGCTGGTCTGCGGCTGACCGGTGTAGGGGTTGAGGGTGGTGCAGGCGCCGAGCGCCGTGCAAGCGGCGAGCGCGATGACGCTCGTGAAAATCAGCGGACGGTGAGTGTTCATGGCGGTATCCTTCGCGCGAAGCAATTAGCCTATTCTCCGGCCGGCACCGACAGCCCGCAATCCCGGCGAAAATTCAGGCCTATTGGCGCACCCTGTTGAGGTCCACCTGTTCCGTGCTGGTCTTCGCATAACCACGCGCGCGAATGGCGACCGTATTGACGATGCGCGTGCACTGCACGCCGCTGGCGAGAAAATAGCCGTACTCGAAAGTGGGTGTGGCGCGGCCGTTGGCCGCGAGTTCCGCGGCAATGGCGGCTTCCTGTTCCGGCTGCATGTCGAAGCGCAGTTCCAGATCCGTGCGTCCCGGTTTTTCGAAATCAATGCTCATGGCGCGCGTGAATACGGCATAACCGGGGAACACGCGCGCGCAGGCCAGCGCCGCAATCGGATCGGCGAGCGCCGCCTGCCAGCCGCCGAACATGTCGCCGGAAAGATTGCGCGAGAACGCGGTGAGCGGCAGTTTGACACGCACGTGCCGCCAGTCGTCGCGCACTTCCAGCACCTTGATGCGCATCTTGAAAAATGGCGGATACAGCTCCAGCCGCCGGGCTTCCGGCAGGAATCGGAGATTGGCGATGAATTGCAGCAGCCCCATGCAGGTTCCTCGGAAAGCGCGCTATTCTAAAGCCGGTGCCACGGAGATAGGTTCATGCGCCCGGTACAAAGCTGGCTGGACGAATATGGCGAAAGTCACGGCCACCCCGTGAACAAGGCACTGCACTGGGTATGCGTGCCGCTCATCATCCTTTCCGGTATCGGCCTGCTGTGGTCCATTCCGGTGCCGCGCGCCTGGATTGGGATTTCGCCGCTGCTCAACTGGGGTGTGCTGTTGTTGATCGCCGCGCTGCTCTATTACTACGCGCTCGCCTGGCGGCTGGCCCTCGGCATGACGGCCGTGGTGGTCGCCGTGGCGCTCATCGTGTACAGCGCGAGCCTGCTGCCCATGCCGCTGTGGCTGCTGTCGGTGATCGTGTTCGTGATCGCCTGGATCGGCCAGTTCATCGGCCACGAGGTTGAGGGCAAGCGGCCGTCTTTCTTTAAGGACCTGCAATTCCTGCTGATCGGCCCGCTGTGGCTGCTGGCATTTTGGTACCGGCGCTTTAATCT
>JAGXAZ010000068.1 GCA_018971365.1 Gammaproteobacteria bacterium
CGGCGTGTGCCGCTGGCCTGCGCGGATGCCTTGCACTTGCCGTTCGCGGCGGGAGCGTTTGATCTCATTTACTGCAACCTGGTGCTGCAATGGTGTGACGATCTCGATCAGGCCCTAGCGGAGTTGCGGCGCACGCTCGCGCCGCACGGCCTGCTGCTGTTCAGCAGCTTCGGGCCCGACACGTTGAAAGAGCTGCGCGCGGCTTGGCGCGAAGTGGACGGATTCAACCATGTGAACCGCTTCATTGACATGCACGATGTCGGTGACGCTTTGATACGCGCCGGCTTTGTCGAACCGGTGATGGATGTGGAGAACCTGACGCTCACCTACGCAAACGTGCAGGTGCTGGCGCAGGATCTCAAAGCCATCGGCGCGCGCAATGTCACGGCCGGCCGGCCGCGCGGGCTCGGCGGTCGGCGGCGCGCGGCGAACCTGGCTGCCGCGTACGAAAAATTCCGGCGGGACGGGTGCTTGCCGGCGACCTATGAGATTGTCTACGGCACGGCCTGGACGCCGGCCTACCTGCATGTCGGGATACTCACTCCGGCCGAACGCGATGCCGCACTGCGCGCGCACGGGGGCGAACACTGATGCGTGGGGCGTTCGTAACCGGCACCGACACCGGCGTGGGCAAAACCCTGGTAGCTGTCGCCATGCTGCGCGCGCTGGCGCGCGCCGGATTGAAAACCGTGGGCATGAAACCCGTGGCCAGCGGTGCAGTGACCACATCCGAAGGTTTGCGCAACGACGATGCGCTGCAATTGCAGGCTGCAGCCACTGTCGCGCGGCCCTATGAACTGGTGAATCCCTATGCGTTCGCGCCGCCGATCGCGCCGCATCTGGCGGCGGCGGACGCCGGCGTGGTGATTGCATTGCCGAAAATCCTGGAAAGTTTTCGGCAACTGTGCGCGGGCGCCGACGCCGTCATCGTGGAGGGCGTGGGTGGCTGGCAAGTGCCGCTGGCGGACGGGTTGGGCGTGCCGGAGCTTGCCCGGGCATCGGGGTTGCCGGTGATTCTGGTGGTGGGATTGCGTCTCGGCTGTCTCAATCACGCGTTGCTCAGCGCGCGTGCCATCCGCGCGGACGGATTACGCCTTGCTGGCTGGGTGGCGAACGGCATTGATTCCGGCTTCGAGCGCCGCTCGGGAAATATCGCGACTCTGCAGCGCAGCCTCAACGCGCCGCTGCTCGCCGATATTCCCTGGCGGCCGGGATGCACGATTGAAGAACGGGCGGATTGCTTGGATAGCGCGGGGATTACCGGTTTCTTGAACGCGGGCTGAGACGCCATTCCGCCCACGTCTGGCCATCATTCAAAGAGAACTGGTCTTGACCGTGGCCCGGCTTCGGCATCAGTGAACGGGCGGGTGATGCCGCCGGGCTGGCGCGGGCTGCTTGCCGTCAGGCGACAAATCAAAATGTCCCCACAGCAGTTTGATGGCGACCAAAGCAGGATGACGCCGCAACTCATCAGCATGCATTGGCCGGTACGCTGCTGGTCATCCAGCAGATAGCTGTTTCACAGCCGCACCGGCGAGATCAGGTACAGCCAGCCGAAGCGGAAGAACACGGCGATGAGTTCCATCAGGAAAACCCCGCGCACCACGAAGTTCATGCGCGGCCAGCTCAAGCCCATCGGCAAGCCGGTCAACAGCGGCTCGGAGGCGGCGGCATCGAGCACGCGCGGCAGCATCCAGAAGGCGGTAACAAAGGTCGCAAACAGCAGCCCGCACGATGCCGTGCGCCCGCAGTATTGCGCCAGATCCAGACTTGGCGGCGCGGCGCCGGCACCGGCAATCCAAGTGCCCCGCCAGGCAGCCGCAGCAAATTTCAGCAGATGTGGGGTGGCATGCATGTAAGGCTGGAATCAGACCGCTGGCGTTACTCTGAAACAAACAAGAACCGGAAGTAAATATTGCGACTCGCGCCGGATTCCGGGCGAACCTGGCGATAACCCAACCCGAAGTTGGCATCGTGTTGGCGGCGATTCTGCACGCCGCGGGTTGCGCGACTTTCCCCCAGGATTGTTTTGCGTGGTAATCAACTGCCGGGCGCGCATTCCACCCGTGATGCAATGCGTATAAATTTATGTGGTTTTGTTGCAACTTTCCCCGGCGCTCCGTTGCGTGGCCGGGAGGCTTGCAGTAGCATACGGCGCCGGTTTTCCACGGTTTCCGGCCGGTGTGCGCGGTTTTTCCGGACCACAATTCCGAGAACCAGCGGCACCGTGAATGCCGCGAGGTGATTGCGAGCATGCTGGCCGTCAACCCCGATGCCGCCACGCACCGTATCGTGATTGTCCCGAACTGTTCGATCAGCGCGACGGGACTGTGGCTGTTTTACGCCAGCATTGTGGGTGTGACCCTGGCACTGGCTTCGTGGTATGCGCTGCACGGGTTCTGGCCGGTGCTGGCATTTGCGGTGCTGGAAATGCTGGTGCTGGGCCTGTGCCTGCGGGTATGCTGGCGCCACGCACACTACGGCGAAATCATCACCGTGAACGGCGCGCAGGTGGCCGTGGACAAGTGTGGTAGCCGGCATCTGGAGCACCGGGAATTCAGCCGTTATTGGGCACAAGTGGTGGTGCGTGATTCAGGCGCCAAGCTGCACCCGGCGCGGCTGTTTATCCGCTCGCACGGTGAGGAATGCGAGATCGGCAGCTGCCTGACGGAGGAGGAGCGCCGCAGTCTGGTACGGAGGCTGGCCGAACTCATCGGTCCGGTGGGGCAAATCGGCGGTCGTTGATCGGGTGACGATTCTGGATTCCAGCAGGAGACGCCAACGCATGTTACTAAAGAATCCCAAGCAGATCCTGTGTATCGCGCTGGCCGTCACGCTCGCAGCGCTTTCCGGATCGGCCCTGGCCATGGACCTGAACATGCCGGTGGGCGTCACACCCATGAGCCACGATGTATACGACCTGCACATGTACGCCTTCTGGATGTGCGTGGGCATCGGCGTGGTGGTGTTCAGCCTGATCATCATTTCCATGATCTGGCACCGCAAGGCCGCCGGCCACAAGGCCGCACAGTTTCACGAAAACACCCTGCTCGAGGTCATCTGGACCATCATACCGTTCATCATCCTGATTGCGCTCGCGATTCCCGCCGCCCGGGTGCTGGTGAAAATGACCAACACCAGCGATCCCGACCTCACCATCAAGATTGAAGGCTACCAGTGGAAGTGGCAGTACGATTATCTGCAGCAGGGCTTCAGTTATTTCAGCATGTTGGCGGCCGACAGCAACGCCGCGCGCCAGCTGGACTCCAAAATCAATCCTTTCAGCGTGCCGCATTACCTGCGCGACGTGGACCATCCCATGGTGGTGCCCACCGGCAAGAAAATCCGCCTGCTGATTACCGCGAACGACGTGATTCATTCCTGGTATGTGCCGGACTTCGCTTTCAAGATGGACGCCATCCCCGGCTTCGTGAATCAGGGATGGATTGAGGTTGACCAACCCGGCACCTATCGCGGCGGTTGCACCGAACTGTGCGGCCGCGGTCACGCCTTCATGCCCGTCGTGGTGGTGGCGGAAAGCCCGGCTGATTACCAGAAATGGCTGGCCGCGATGCGCGCCAGCAACGGCGTGTATATCAATCCGCACACGCTGCAAGCCGAAAATTACGGTAGTCCGGTGGCGTACGCGCCGCCGCAGCTGAATTTCGTCACGCCGTCCATGCCTGCGGCTGCGGCGACCGGCGCGGTCCCGTCCACGCCCGGCCCCGGCGCAGCGGCGGCGCCGGCGTTTACCCCCGCAGCGGCCGGGCCCGTGACGAAAGCGGCGACGGCTGCGCCGGAAAAAACCTGGACCATGGCGAGTGCCATGGCGCGTGGCAAGAAAGTGTTCGACGACAACTGCGCCGCCTGTCACATGTCGGACGGCAAAGGCAATGCGGCCATGGGTGTGCCGGCCATTGCCGGCGGCCCGCTCCCCAACGGCCCGCTCGCGGCCCACATCTCGCTGGTGCTGCACGGCAAGGGCATCATGCCGGCCTGGGGCAATGCCCTGAGCGATGCCGATTTGGCAGCGGTGATTACTTTCGAGCGCAATTCCTTCGGCAATCACGGTGGTGGTCTGGTGCAGCCGGCTGATATCGCTAGAGCCAAGACAGCACACTGAATGCAATGTTGAGGTGCACACGATGAACACGGTCGCGGTCGTCCACGAATACCATGCCGGGCATCCCAGTGGCTTGTGGCGCTGGATTACCACCACCAATCATAAGGATATCGGCACACTTTACCTGTGCTTCAGCCTGCTGATGTTTTTTGTGGGCGGTGCGTTCGCCATGCTCATCCGTGCGGAGCTGTGGACTCCGGGTATGCAGCTCATGGATCCGGAGTTTTTCAACGAGATGACCGCGCTACATGGTCTGGTGATGATCTTCGGCGCCATCATGCCGGCTTTCGTGGGTCTGGCCAACTGGATGATTCCCATGATGGTCGGCGCGCCCGACATGGCACTGCCGCGCATGAACAACTGGAGCTTCTGGATCCTGCCGTTTGCCTTTATCCTGTTGCTATCCACGCTGTTCATGCCGGGGGGCGCGGCCGGCGCCGGCTGGACCATGTATCCGCCGCTGTTCCTGCAGTCCGGCGTGGCTATGCCGTTCCAGGTTTTTGCCATTCACCTCATGGGTATTTCCTCGGTGATGGGCGGCATCAACATCATCGCCACCATCCTGAATCTGCGCGCCCCCGGCATGTCACTCATGAAAATGCCGATGTTCGTGTGGAGCTGGCTGATCACCGCGTATCTTTTGATTGCGGTGATGCCGGTGCTCGCGGGCGCCGTGACCATGATGCTCATGGATAAATATTTCGGCACCAGCTTCTTCAACGCCGCCGGCGGCGGCGACCCGGTGCTCTACCAGCACGTGTTCTGGTTCTTCGGGCACCCCGAGGTGTACATCATGATCCTGCCGGCCTTCGGCATCATTTCCGAGATCATCCCCACGTTCTCGCGCAAGCCGCTGTTCGGTTACACCTCGATGGTATTCGCCATCGCCTCGATTGCGTTTTTGTCGTTCATCGTGTGGGCGCACCACATGTTCACCGTGGGCATGCCGCTGGCGGCCGACCTGTTCTTCATGTTCACCACCATGCTGATCGCGGTGCCGACGGGCGTGAAGGTGTTCAACTGGGTGGCTACCATGTGGCGTGGCGCGCTCTCGTTTGAAACGCCCATGCTGTTTGCCGTGGCCTTCGTGTTCCTGTTCACCATCGGCGGGTTCTCCGGCGTGATGCTGGCGCTGGTGCCGGCTGACTGGCAATACCACCAGACCTATTTCGTGGTGGCGCACTTCCACTACGTGCTGGTCACGGGTTCGGCCTTCGCCATCATGGGCGCGGTGTACTACTGGCTGCCCAAGTGGACTGGCCATATGTACAACGAGACGCTCGCCAAATGGCATTTCTGGTTGAGCGTGATCTCGGTGAACGTGTTGTACTTCCCCATGCATTTCCTCGGGCTGGCGGGCATGCCGCGGCGCATTCCCGACTACCCGGTGCAGTTCACCGACCTCAATCAGATTGTATCGGTGGGCGGTTTCGTGTTCGGCGCGTCGCAACTGCTGTTTGTGGCCTGCATCATCCTGTGCGTACGCGGCGGCAAAAAGGCCGAAGCGCGCGCTTGGGACGG
This sequence comes from Gammaproteobacteria bacterium, assembly GCA_018971365.1. Lineage (GTDB taxonomy): Bacteria > Pseudomonadota > Gammaproteobacteria > Natronospirales > REEB76 > REEB76. Next base: position 5,645 of record JAGXAZ010000068.1, read on the forward strand.
CGCCCACGGCCTCGAATGGACGCTGCCGTCGCCGGCGCCTTACCACAGTTTCGCCGAGCCGCCGGCGCCCAACCTCATCTGGACGCATCCCTACCAGGGGAGCTGAGGACTGAGCGCCGTACCGCCCGCCGCCGTGGTTGCACCTGGACAAATACCGCCCGAAGCGCGCCGGCAACGTGCCGCGATGCGCACCGCGATCATCGTGGCCCTGGTGGCCATTGGATTCTACGTGGGGTTTTTCCTGTTCATGCACTACGCGCGCCGATGAACACGCCGCTGCCGCCCCGTGTGAGACACCACAAGCTCGCGGCGGGCCTGCTGCTGTTGAGCGTGTTTATGTTCGGCTTTGGCTTTGCCATGGTGCCGCTGTACAACGCGCTTTGCCGCCTCACCGGCCTGAACGGCTGCGGCGTGGAATCGGTGGCCGCGGCCTATGCCGGAGAGGTGGATTACACCCGTACCGTGCCGGTGCAGTTCGCGGCCACCACCGGGTCCCGGCGGCCGTTTGAATTCCGTCCGGAGGTGGGCAGCCTGCGCGTGTACCCGGGCGAGCTGTACGCGGCCAACTACAATGCGGCCGACCGCAGCTCCACGCGCATCCGCGCGCAGGCCGTAGTGAGCTATGCGCCGGCAAGCGCGGCGCACTGCGTTCACAAGACCGAATGTTTCTGCTTCATGCAGGAAAACTTCGCCCCGGGCGAAGTGCGGCACCTGCCGGTGAAATTTTACCTGGATCCGTCGCTGCCGCGCGATGTGCAGGTGGTGACCGTGGCCTACACGTATTACAAGGTCAGCGGCAACGGCATTCCTGCGGAACGCAGCGATTGATTAGAACCTGGCAACCATCACCATGACCTCAACGCGCGATTACCGGAGATAACCATGTCAGCAGAGGCGCACGCCGGCAGTCACTATTACCTTCCACACCCCAGCCACTGGCCGATTCTGGGCTCGGTGGGCCTGTTCACCACCGCGGTGGGCGGGGCCCTGTGGCTGGAAGACATGGGGTTCGGCAAATATGTGCTGCTCCTCGGACTCATCATCATCTGCGTGATGATGTTCGGCTGGTTCGGCACCGTGATTCGCGAGAGCCTGAGCGGCACGTACAACGCGCAGGTGGATCGCTCATTCCGCTGGGGCATGAGCTTTTTCATTTTCTCGGAAGTCATGTTCTTCGGCGGATTTTTCGGTGCGCTGTTCTTCGCGCGCGTATTCGTGGAGAACTGGCTGGCGGGCGGCAGCAACAGCCTGTTCACCAACCTCATCATCTGGAAAGGCTACGAACCGGTGTGGCCGAGCAACGGTCCCGGCAATCTGGGCGGCAGCTTCGAGGGCATGACCGCGACCGGCCTCGCGGCCATCAACACGCTGATCCTGCTCTCCAGCGGCCTGACGGTGACCATCGCCCACTGGGGGCTGAAGGAAGGCAATCGCAAGAAGCTCTGCTGGTTCCTGCTGTTCACCATTATTCTGGGCTTTGCCTTCGTCGCCTTGCAGGGCCATGAATTCCTCGACGCCTGGTACAAACAGCACCTCACGCTCGGCACCGGTATCTACGGCTCGACGTTCTTCATGCTCACGGGTTTTCACGGCCTGCACGTGACCATCGGCGCCATCATGTTGACGGTGATTCTGATCCGCTCCTTGCGCGGTCATTTCACCCCGCAGCATCACTTTGCCTTCGAGGCGGTGTCGTGGTACTGGCACTTCGTGGATGTGGTGTGGCTGGGCCTGTTTATTTTTGTTTACTGGCTCTGAGTCCGGTATCCGCAGTATTAGGAGCAGCGCTGTGTCCGCGGCACTTCCGGTTTTTAATCCCAGCACGCGCGGCATTCAGCGATGCGGCGGCAACAGGCCGTGGGGATGCAGCCAGCCGCTCCAGTAGCCGATCATGAGTACCGCGAACAGCAGCAGCGAGATGGCGATGCGCACGGTGAGCGCTTTGACTGCGCGTGTGGACTGGCCGCGGTCATGCAGCATGTAGTACATGCCGGAGAACAGGCTTATCACGATGACCAGCAGGATTGCCAGTATGACGATATCTGGAAGCGTGATGGTCATGGCGCTCGCGGTCGGCAGTGCGCTGTGAGTGTGGGCTTCGCGGACTGTGCGTCGCAAGTTAGCACGCGTGCATGCGCATAGGCAAATGGCAATTCCGTCCGACACTGTGGCCGACGGTGGCGACCTTGATCCTGCTGCCCGTGTTGATTGCGCTCGGCATCTGGCAGCTGCAGCGTGCCGATTACAAGCGCATGTTGCTGGCCGAGTATCACCGCGCCGCCGCCCTGCCGCCGGTGTCGCTGAATGCGGCCGTGGCCGGCGACAGTGTCGCGAGCTTGCCGCGTTACCGGCACGTGCATGCGCTGGGCCATTACGACGGCAGCCGCCAGATTCTGCTGAATGACATGCAGCAGGGAAGTCAGGTCGGCTACCAGGTGGTGACGCCGCTGGTGCTGCATCCGGGCGGTCAGATAGTGCTGGTGAATCGCGGCTTCATTGCCCGGACTCCGGGCGTGAAGGCGTTGCCGGATGTAAGCGTGTCTGCCGACACGCGCGATGTCGAGGGCATACTCGGAATCCTTCCGGTACCCGGCCTGCGTCTCGGCAAAGTCCGGGCGCCGGCGGGTTGGCCGAAGCTCATGCTCTATCCGAGCCATCAGACGCTCGCGCAACTGTACGGCACGCAGTTGCTGCAGCCGGTGCTGCTGCTGGATGCGGCGCAGCCCGACGGCTTCGTACGCGACTGGCGTCCGAACATCGGCTTTCCGCCGGTGCGCCACGATGCGTATGCGCTGCAGTGGTTCGCGCTGGCGCTGGCGCTGGTGATTATCTGGATTGTGGTGAACAGCAGACATGACGCAAACCGTTGAACCCCTGCCGCCGGCGCATCCCCGCAGTAAATCGCCGTGGCTGTTGATCGGCATCCTGGCTGCGGTATTTGTGCTGCCGGTGGTGGCTGCCTGGCTCTTGTATCTCAACATTAACCGTGTGAATTTCGATACCAGCCAGCACGGCGAATTCGTCACGCCCGCGCGCCTGCTGCACCCGGCGTCCCTGCCGTTGCCACTGACCGGCGGCACGCTCGCGCCGGATTACTTCCGGAGCCGCTACACGCTCGTGTACCTGAGCGCGGCCAGCTGCAACCCCGACTGTGAGGAGGCGCTGATCCTCACGCGCCAGACGCGCCTTGCGCTCGGCCGCAAGATCGAGTCCGCACAGCGCCTGTATCTGGTGCTGGGCGCACCGGCGAATCCGGCCAGGCTGTTGCGCGAGCAGCCGGACCTTACGGTTGCGGAGGTGTCCGGTCCGGCCGGACAGGATTTCATTCAACAGTTCAGCGCCGACGGTCACTCCCCGCCGGCTATGGGCAAATACATTTATCTGGTGGATCCGCGCGGCTACTACGTGTTGCGCTACCCGATCCAGGGCCCGCCTGAGGGCCTGCTGAAGGATTTGCAGCATTTGCTCGGCCAGGCCGGAGGCCTGTGAGATGACGCCGCGCTGGTATCTGTCGCTTGTGGTGTTGGCGGCGGTACTCGCGCTCGGCGTGATCGTGCTGGGCGCCTATGTGCGTCTGTCGCAGGCCGGGCTCGGCTGTCCGGACTGGCCGGGTTGCTACGGCCACTTCACGGTGCCGCAAACTCATCAGGCCGTGGCACAGGCGGACGCGCGTTACGCGGCGCGCCCGCTGCAACCCGCACGCGCCTGGAAAGAAATGATCCACCGCTATTTTGCCGGCAGCCTCGCGGTGCTGATTCTGGTGCTGGCCTTAGCGGCGTGGTGGCGGCGCCGATGGAGCCGACAGCCCATCGTGCTGCCGTCGCTGGTGTTGTTGACGGTCATCTTTCAGGCACTGCTCGGCATGTGGACCGTGACCTTGCTGTTGTTCCCGCCGGTCGTCATGGGCCACCTGCTCGGCGGTTATCTCACGCTGGCGCTGCTGATTCTGCTCGTCCTGCAGGCCGGCGGCTGGTGGCGCGCGGCGGATGGCGCGGGCTCGACGTTGCGCTGGCTGGCGGCCGCGACGCTCGTCGTGTTGGTGCTGCAGGTGGCGCTGGGCGGATGGACCAGTAGCAACTACGCGGGCGTGGCCTGCCCGGATTTCCCCACCTGCCAGGGTCAATGGTGGCCGCCAATGGATCTTCATGATGCCTTCGCTTGGCACGGACTGGGCCCGGATTATCAGGGCGGAATCCTGAACGATCCGGCGCGCGTTGCCATCCATGTGACGCACCGGCTGGGCGCGCTCGCCACGTTCATGCTGGTGATCGTGAGCGGATTGTTTTTCATGTTCAGAAGCGGCCGGCCGGCGTTAAAATGGCTGGGCGGTCTCGCCATGCTCCTGGTGATTTGCCAGGTGTTGATCGGCATCAGCATGGTGCATTTCGCCCTGCCGCTCGCGCTCACCGACGCGCACACCGGCGTGGCCGCGCTGCTGCTCGCTGCCGTGGTCGCGTGGAATTGGGCGGTGTGGGCAAGGCCGGCAGATCCAACGGGTCTGCTGCCAACGGCATCGAAATGAACACAAGCACAACCGAAATCTCCGCTGCGACAACCTCACACGCGACCTGGCGCGACTACTACGAACTCGGCAAGCCACGCATCGTGGTGCTCATCGTGTTTACCGCGATCGTGGGCATGTTTCTCGCGGTGCCCGGCGCGGTGCCGTTGCAGCAGTTCATCGCGGGCTCGATTGGCATCGGCCTGGCGGCATCCTGCGCGGCGGCCATCAATCACCTGCTCGACCGGCGTGCCGACGCGGTCATGTTCCGCACCCGCCGCCGCCCGCTGCCGCAGGGTCACGTGACCGAGCGCCAAGTCATCACCTACGCCGTGGTGTTGTGCGTGCTGTCGATGGCAATCCTGCTGATCTTCGTGAACTGGCTCACGGCGCTGCTGACCTTCGTCTCCATGATCGGTTACGCGGTCATCTACACGGGCTACCTCAAGCGCGCCTCGCCGCAAAACATCGTAATTGGCGGGCTCGCGGGCGCGGCACCACCGGTGTGCGGCTGGGCGGCGGTCACTGGTCAAGTGTCGGCCGGCGCGCTGCTCCTGTGCCTGATCATTTTTCTCTGGACGCCGCCGCATTTCTGGGCGCTCGCCATCCATCGCCGCGAGGACTATGCAAAGGCCAACGTGCCCATGCTGCCGGTGACGCACGGCGTGCCGTACACGGTATTGCAGATCATCCT
>JAGXAZ010000069.1 GCA_018971365.1 Gammaproteobacteria bacterium
ATCCTGCGGTTCAATCCGCATGCCGTGGTCGAAGGCATGGCGATCGGGTGCTACGCCATGCGCGCGCAAGTTGGATATAACTACATGCGCGGCGAATTCTCGGACGAGCCTTACCGGCGCTTCGAGCAGGCGCTCAAGGAAGCCTACGCGCAGGGATTGCTGGGCGAGAATGTCCAGAAATCGGGCGTGCGCGTGGACATTCACTCGCACCTCGGCGCCGGCGCCTACATCTGCGGCGAGGAAACCGCGCTCCTGGACTCGCTCGAAGGCAAGAAGGGCTGGCCGCGCTTCAAGCCGCCGTTTCCCGCGAACTTCGGCGTATTCGGCCGGCCGACGACGGTGAACAACACCGAGACCTTCGCCTCGGTGCCGAGCATCATGCTCAACGGTGCCAAATGGTTTGCCGCCTTCGGCAAGCCCAACAACAGCGGCACCAAGATTTTTTCGGTTACCGGCCACGTGGGCAGACCCGGCAATTTCGAAGTGCCGATGGGCACACCGTTCAGGGAATTGCTGGCCCTGGCCGGAGGCGTATGGAAGGGCAAGCGCCTGAAAGCCGTGATTCCGGGCGGGGTCTCGGCGCCGGTGTTGCCCGCGGACACCATGATGACTTGCGACATGGACTTCGACTCGCTGCGCAATGCCGGCTCGATGCTCGGCTCGGGCGCGATCGTGGTCATGGATGAGGACACCTGCATGGTGCGCGCGCTGGAAGTCATTTCGCGTTTCTTTTACTCGGAATCCTGCGGGCAATGCACGCCCTGCCGCGAGGGCACGGGCTGGATGCACCGCGTGATTGCGCGCATCGAACACGGCCAGGGCCGGCCGCAGGACCTCGACATGGTGGTGGACGTATCCAAGCACATCGAGGGGCACACGATCTGCGCGTTTGGCGACGCCGCCGCGTGGCCGGTGCAGGGCTTTATCCGCCACTTCCGCGACGAGTTCCAGTACCACATTGACCACGGCTGCTGCCTGGTCGGCCCCGGCGTCAAGCGCCGGGCTGCCTGACACCCGGGAGAGATTGCCGCACCATGGCTGACGCGTTCGTCAACATCGAGATTGATGGCAAGCCGATCAAGGCGCACAAGGGTGAGATGATCATCCGCGCCGCGGATCGCGAGGGGATTTACATCCCGCGCTTCTGCTATCACGAGAAGCTTTCGGTGGCCGCGAATTGCCGCATGTGCCTGGTGGAAGTGGAGAAGGCGCCCAAGCCGCTGGTGGCCTGCGCCACGCCGGTGGCCGAGGGCATGAAGGTGTTCACGCGCTCGCAGCGGGCCCTCGACGCGCAGCGCGGCACCATGGAGTTTCTGCTCATCAACCATCCGCTGGACTGCCCGATCTGCGACCAGGGCGGCGAGTGCGAATTGCAGGATCTCTCGATGGGCTACGGGCGGCATATTGGCCGCTTTTCCGAGCGCAAGCGTGCGGTCAAGGATAACGACATCGGCCCGCTCATCCAGACGTTCATGACGCGCTGCATCTATTGCACGCGCTGCATCCGCTTTCTGCAGGAAATCGGGGGCGTCCAGGAACTCGGCGACACCGGGCGCGGCGAGCACTCGCTGGTGGGCACCTATGTTGCGCGCAGCGTGGACAGCGAACTCTCCGGCAACGTGATTGACATCTGTCCGGTGGGCGCACTCAATTCCAAACCCTTCAAGATGCGCGGCCGCGGTTGGGAGATGACCCAGATCGAGGGCGTCTCGCCGCACGACTGCGTGGGCTCGAATCTTTACGGTCATGTGCTGCGCGGAAAGGTCATGCGCGTGGTGTCGCGCGCCAACGAAGCGGTGAACGAGGCCTGGATTTCCGATCGCGACCGATTCAGCTACACCGGAATTGATTCTCAGGAGCGCCTGCTGCGTCCGCGGATCAGGCAGGACGGGGCGTGGCGCGAGACCGACTGGCAGACGGCGCTCGGCGCCGCCGCGACGGCGCTGCAGACCGTGCGCGGCGATGCCGCGGCGCTGGCGTCGCCGAACTCCACGCTTGAAGAGCTGTATCTGCTGCAGAAACTGGTGCGCGCACTCGGCATTCACAGCGTGGACACGCGCTTGCGGCAGGCGGATTTCCGCGACGACGAGTTCGAGCCGCTGTTCCCGTGGCTCGGCCAGTCGCTGGAAGACCTGGTGCAGCTCGATGCGGCGCTGATCATCGGTTCGAATACGCGCAAGGAGGCACCGATGCTGGCGCACCGCCTGCGCATGGCGGCAATGCGCGGCAACCCGGCGGGTAGTGACAGCTATACCTATCAGCTCATGGCGCACACCGAGCAGCTGGCGGGTGCGCACGGCGCGGCCGTCATGTTCCTCAATCCGCGCGCCTATGAATTCCTGTTCCCCATGGCCACGTATCTCAATGCCGGCAGCCGCGGCATGCTGGCGAACCTCGCGGCCATATTGAAAGCGGCGCTGCAGGGCGGGGCGGTGCCCACGCATCTGCAGGACATCGTCAAGGCGCAAAAGCCGACCGAGGTACAAAAGGCCATCGCCGCCAAGCTGCGCGAAGATGGCCGCAAGTCCGTGCTGCTCGGGCATCTGGCGCTGCAACATCCGCACTATGCCGACTTGCGCGCGCTGGCCGCGGCGCTGGCGCAGGCCACCGGCGCGCAGCTGGGTTACATCAGCGAGGGTGCCAACAGCACGGGTGCGTGGCTCGCGGGTGCGGTGCCGCACCGGCTGCCGGGCGGGAAGAGCGCCGCGATCCGCGGTCTGGATGCCGCGGGCATGTTTGCCCAACCGCGTCGCGCCTATCTGCTCATGGGCGTGGAGCCTGAACTCGACTGCTGGGATGGCGCGCACGCCGTGGCGGCGCTCAAATCGGCAAGCGCGGTCGTATCCGTCACGCCCTATGTGACCGAACGCATGCTGGGCTATGCCTCGGTGTTGCTGCCAGCGGCGACCTTCGGTGAAACATCCGGTACTGTGGTGAATGCCGAAGGCCGCTGGCAGAGTTTCACCGGCATGGTCAAGCCGCTGGGTGAAGCGCGGCCGGCGTGGAAAGTTCTGCGGGTGCTGGGCAACACCTGCGCGGTGGACGGATTCGGGTATCAGTCGTCCGAAGAGGTGCGCGACGAACTCAAAGCGCAGCTGGGCGAGATCAAGCCGGACAACAGCTTTCGTGGCTCACGCATCGTGAGCGCGCAGGAACCCGCGACATCAGGACTGCAAGGTTTTGCCGAGGTGCCCTTGTATGCGACCGACATGCTGGTGCGCCGGGCCGAACCGCTGCAGCAGACACGCGATGCCGATGCCGCGTGGCTGCGCCTGTCTCCCGAGGATGCCGAAAAGCTGAAGCTCGCGGACGGCGCCCGGGCCAAGGTCAAGTACAACGGCAGCACGCTGATGCTGCCGGTCAAACTGGATGCCGGCGTGCACTCCGGTGAAGCGGTGTGGCCCGCGGGCATCGCAGCGACCGCGGCGTTTGCGCCGCTCACCGCCGCCGTGACGGTGGAGAAGGCCTGATGGGCATGCTGCACAGTCTGGTGAGCTGGTGGAATGCGCTGCCTGCGGACTTGCAGCTCACCATCCGTTCGATCGTGTTCATCGTGATCCTCATCATCTGCCTGGTGCTGGCCGTGGCCTACATGACTTACGCCGAGCGGCGCGTGATCGGCTTCATGCAGGTGCGCATGGGGCCCAACCGCGTGGGTCCGTGGGGACTGCTGCAACCGTTTGCCGATGTCTTCAAGCTGGTATTCAAGGAAGTGGTGCTGCCCACGAACGCCAACCGCTTCCTGTTCCTGGTGGCGCCGGTGATCTCCATCACCACGGCGCTCGCGGCCTGGGCGGTGATTCCGTTCAGCAACGGCGTGCTTCTGTCGAACGCCAATGCGGGGCTCTTGTACCTGCTGGCGGTGAGTTCCTTCGGGGTGTACGGAATCATTCTTGCGGGCTGGGCCTCGAATTCGCGCTACGCTTTTCTGGGTGCCATGCGCTCGGCCGCGCAGATGGTGGCCTATGAAATCGCCATGGGATTTGCCCTGGTAGGTGTGCTGCTCGCGGGCCGCAGCCTGAATTTGAACGAGATCGTCCTGGGCCAGAGCGGCAATATCGGGCACTGGTACGCCTGGCCGCTGCTGCCGCTGTTCTTCGTGTATTTCATCTCCGGCGTGGCCGAGACCAACCGCCTGCCGTTTGACGTGGCGGAGGGCGAATCCGAGATCGTGGCCGGCTTTCACGTCGAATATTCCGGCACCGCGTTTGCCGCGTTCTTCCTCGCCGAATATGCCAACATGATCCTGGTCTCGGCGCTCGCCACCGTCATGTTCTGCGGCGGCTGGCTGTCCCCGTTCCAGGGTTGGCAGGCGCTGGCTGCGAGCCCGCTGGGGTTCCTCACCGCCACCAGCTTCATCTGGTTTGCGCTCAAGATCTGTTTCTTTCTGTACTGTTTCCTGTGGTTCCGGGCCACTTTCCCGCGCTACCGCTATGACCAGATCATGCGGCTCGGCTGGAAGGTATTCATACCGATCACCATCGTGTGGCTGGTGCTGGAAAGCATCGCCGTGGTGTTCAGGATTCCACCGTGGTTTGCGTGACGTCATGCATGCGCTAGGGCGTTGGGTGCGCAGTTTGCTGCTGGTCGAGCTGTTCGAAGGCCTGGCCCTGACCGGCCGGCTGTTCTTTGCCCACAAATTCACGATCCGTTATCCCGAGGAGCACACCCCAAAATCCCCGCGCTACCGCGGCCTGCACGCGCTGCGCCGCTACGCGAACGGCGAGGAGCGCTGCATTGCCTGCAAGCTCTGCGAGGCGGTGTGCCCGGCGCTCGCCATCACCATCGATTCCGAGATGCGCGAAGACGGCACGCGGCGCACCACGCGCTACGATATTGACCTCTTCAAGTGCGTCTATTGCGGCCTGTGCGAAGAGGCCTGCCCGGTGGACTCCATCGTGCTGACCGCAATTACCGATTTCCATTTCGAGAAGCGCGGCGAGCAGATCTATACGAAGGAAATGCTGCTCGCATTCGGTGACAACTACGAAGCGCAAATCGCGGCGGATCGCGCCGCGGATGCGCCTTATCGCTGAGCGAGGCACCCTTGATCCAGCAAATCGTGTTTATCGTGCTCGCAGCGCTGACCGTCGGTTCAGCGCTTGGCGTAATTACGGCACGCCACACGGTGCACGCGGCGCTGTTCCTGGTCATGACCTTCGTGGCCAGCGCCGGCCTGTGGCTGCTGTTGCACGCCGAATTCCTGGCGCTGGTGCTGGTGCTGGTGTACGTGGGCGCGGTGATGGTGCTGTTCCTGTTCATCGTGATGATGCTGGATACCGACAGCCAGTCCCTGCGCCAGGGGCTGGTGCGCTATGCGCCGCTCGGCGTGGTGGTGGCCCTGATCGTGTTCGCCGAAATCGGCTACGTGGTGTACAACCGGGAGCTGGGGGTGAGCTTCGGCACGCCCCTGCCGCAGGCCGCCGGCTTCAGCAACACGCGTGCGCTGGGCGAGACCATTTACACCGTCTACGCGTTTCCGTTCGAGATCGCCGCGGTGGTGCTGCTGGTGGGCATCGTTGCGGCCATCATGCTCACCCTGCGCCGGCGTCCGGGTGTGCGCCACCAGAACATCTCGAAACAGGTGAGGGTCAGCGCCAAGCGCGGACGTCTGCGCATCGTGAACATGCCGTCCGAACCCCGCCCGCCGGAGAAAAATCCGTGATCACACTGTTCGACTTTCTCGCCCTGAGCGGCGCACTGTTCGCCATTGGCCTGGCGGGCGTGTTTCTCAACCGCAAGAACGTGATCCTGCTGCTGATGTGCGTGGAGCTGCTGTTGCTGGCTGCGAATTTCAATTTCATCGCGTTCGCGCGCTTTCTGAACGATATTTCCGGCCAGGTATTCGTGTTTTTCATCCTCACGGTGGCGGCAGCCGAAGCCTCCATCGGTCTGGCCATCGTGGTGGTGCTGTTCCGTAACCGCAGCAGCATCAACGTAGACGACATAGACAGCCTGAAACACTGACATGAGCGCATTCCTGCCCATGCTTCTGGTTGCCATCGTGCTGGCTCCGCTGACCGCCGCGATCATCGTAGGCTGCGGCATGCGCTTCATCCCGCGCCGGGCCGCGCATGTGCTCACGATTCTCGCCGTGGCGCTGTCCACCGCGCTGTCCGCCTGGGTGCTGTGGCAGATGGTGTTCGCGGGCATGGGCAGCTACGACATCAATCTCTACGACTGGGGCAGCATCGGCAACATCCAATTCAACATCGGCTTCATGATTGACCGCCTGAGCGTGCTCATGATGACGGTGGTGAGCTTCGTTTCGCTCATGGTGCACATCTACACCATCGGCTACATGGCGGAAGACCCGGGCTACAAGCGGTTCTTCAGTTACATCTCGCTGTTCACGTTCTCCATGCTGATACTGGTGATGGCCAACAACTTCCTGCTGCTGTTCATCGGCTGGGAACTGGTGGGCCTGGTGTCCTACCTGCTGATCGGCTTCTGGTACACGCGCCCCACGGCGATCCGCGCCGGTCTGAAGGCCTTCATCGTCAACCGCGTCGGCGACTTCGGCTTCATCCTCGGCATTGCGCTGGTACTCGCCTATTCCGGCAGTCTGGATTACAGCCAGGTGTTCGCACATGCCTCCGCGCTAGCCGGTCAGCATCTCGAGCTTTTCTCCGGGCTGGTGTGGTCCGTGCCGACGGTGATCTGCATCCTGCTGTTCGTGGGCGCAGTCGGCAAATCCGCGCAGGTGCCGCTGCATGTGTGGTTGCCGGACTCCATGGAGGGTCCGACACCGATTTCCGCCCTGATCCACGCGGCCACCATGGTGACCGCCGGCATCTTCATGGTGGCGCGCCTGTCGCCGCTGTTCGAACTTTCCGATACCGCGCTTTCGATGGTGATGATCGTGGGCGCGATCACCGCGCTTTTCCTCGGGTTGGTGGGCATCGTGCAGAACGACATCAAGCGCGTGATTGCGTATTCCACCATTTCGCAACTGGGTTACATGGCGACGGCACTCGGGGCGTCGGCCTATGCGGCCGGCATTTTCCATCTCATGACTCATGCCTTCTTCAAGGCGCTGCTGTTCCTCGGCTCCGGCTCGGTGATCATGGCCATGCACCACGATCAGGACATGCGCAACATGGGCGGTCTGCGCAAGTACATGCCCATCACGTATTTCACCTTTCTCGCGGGTTCGCTGGCACTCATCGCGTTCCCGGGATTCGCGGGATTTTTCTCCAAGGACACCATTATTGACGCGGTGCATGACTCGCAGCGCACGGGCGCAGTGTTTGCCTACTGGTGCGTGCTGCTCGGGACCTTCGTCACCGGCCTGTACACTTTCCGCTGCGTGTTCATGACCTTCCACGGCAAGGAGCGCTTCGTGGTCGAGCATGATGCCGGTCACGACGGCCGCAAGGAGCTGGCGCCCGGGCATCTGCCGCATGCGCCGCGCGAATCGCCCTGGGTGGTGACCGTGCCGCTCATACTGCTCGGCATTGCCTCCGTGGTCATCGGCTGGCTGACGATCCAGCCGCTGCTGTACGGCGATTTCTTCGGCACGTCAATCTATGTGGCTCCTGGGCACCACGTGATGCAGAAGCTGGCCGAGGAATTTCACGGCGCCGGTGCCATGATGGTGGCGAGCGTGACGACGCCGACTCTATGGCTGGCGCTGGCCGGCCTCGGGGTGGCCTGGTTCTTTTATGTCTTCAAACCAGCCTGGCCGGCGGTGCTGGCGCGGTGGTTCCGTCCGCTGTACCTGCTGTTGCTGCACAAGTTCTATTTCGACGAGGCGTATGCATTGTTCGTGGAAGCCGGCTCGCGGGCGCTTGGCCGCATGCTGTGGATCGGCGGTGACGGCGCCGTGATTGACGGCGTGCTCGTGGACGGCAGTGCCAGAGCCGTGGGCTGGTTTTCGCGCATCCTGCGCCGCGGCCAGACGGGTTATCTGTATCACTACGCGTTCGTGATGATCATCGGCCTGTGCGTGCTGCTGGGCTGGCTGCTGCTGCGATAAAAAAAGGAATAGCCGATGCCCGCGCATTTTCCCGTTCTGAGCGCCATGTTGTGGCTGCCGATCATCGGCGGCTGCGTGGTGCTGCTCGCAGGGCGCGTGTGGCCAGAGGCGGTGCGTTGGCTGGCACTGCTGTTCTCGGTGGTGGTGTTCGCCATGAGCATCCCGCTGTGGAGCGAGTTCAACACCCACACCGCGGCCATGCAGTTCGTGGAACAGGCCAACTGGATCGGCGCGTTCAACGTCCACTACAGCCTCGGCGTGGACGGCATTTCCATGCCGTTGATCCTGCTCACCAATTTCATGACCGTGCTGGTAGTGATCGCGGGCTGGGAGGTCATCCACTACAAGCTCGCGCAGTACATGGCTTCGTTCCTGATCATGGCGGGACTCATGAATGGTGTGTTCGCGGCCATGGACGCGCTGCTGTTTTACGTGCTGTGGGAAGGCATGCTGATTCCGATGTTCATCATCATCGGAATCTGGGGCGGGCCACGGCGCATCTACGCCACGCTCAAGTTTTTCCTGTACACGTTTTTCGGTTCGGTGCTGATGCTGGTTGCGATCATCTATCTATACCTGCAGGCCGGCAGCTTCAGCATCGCGGCTTTCCAGCAGATGCCGTTGGGCATGACCGCGCAGGTGCTGATATTCATCGCGTTTCTGGTGGCCTTTGGCGTCAAGGTGCCGATGTGGCCGGTGCATACCTGGCTGCCGGCGGCGCACGTGGAGGCGCCTACCGGCGGCTCGGTGATTCTGGCCGCGATCCTGCTGAAGATGGGTACCTACGGCCTCCTGCGCTTCAGCCTGCCGATCGCGCCCAACGCCAGCCACGCGCTCATGTGGCTGATGATCGGGCTGTCGCTGGTGGCGATTATCTACATCGGCTTCGTCAGCATCGTGCAGACCGACATGAAGAAGCTGGTGGCGTATTCCTCGGTCGCGCACATGGGCTTCTGCACGCTCGGGTTCTTCATTATTTTCCTGGTCCTGGCGCGTACCGCGAACCAGGATGCCGCCGCCATGGGCATGGAAGGCGGCATGGTGCAGGTCATCTCGCACGGCTTCGTCTCGGGCGCGATGTTTCTGTGCATCGGGGTGATGTACGACCGCCTGCACACGCGCGAAATCAGCGCCTATGGCGGCGTCGTCAATCCCATGCCAGCGTTTGCGTTTTTCTTCGTGCTGTTTGCCATGGCCAACGTGGCGCTGCCGGGCACGTCGGGATTCGTCGGCGAATGGATGGTGATCCTGGCCACCATGCACGCGAACTTCTGGGTGGCGTTCGGCGCGGCCTTCACCCTGTTTCTGGCTGCCGCCTTCACCCTGTGGCTCATCAAGCGCGTGCTGTTCGGGCCGGTGGGCAATGAGCACGTGGCCAAGATGCAGGACCTCAACAAGCGCGAATTCGTGGTGTTGGGCCTGCTGGCGGTGGCGGTGATCTGGCTGGGGGTGTATCCCGAGCCGTTGCTGAACGTGATGCACGCCTCGGTGACCAACCTGATCCACCAGGCCACGATCTCGAAACTCTAAGGCCAGCAGAGCATGGTATCCACGTTGCCTTCATTCGCCCCCATCGTGCCGGAGATGTTCGTGGCCGGCATGGCGTGCTTCATCCTGGTCGCGGACCTGTTCCTCAGCGACCGCTGGCGCGATGTCACCCATTGGCTGTCGATTGCCACCGTGGTCGCGACCGCGTGGCTGACGTTCGCGGTATCCGGAAATGCGCCGCTGCTGACTTTCCACGACATGTTCGTGAACGACAGCATGGGCAACGTGCTCAAGCTGTTCGTGTACCTGATGGTGGCGGTCACCTTCGTGTATTCGCGCGGCTACCTGCGCGACCGCAGCCTGTTCAAGGGCGAATTCTACGTGCTTGGCCTGTTCGGCATGCTCGGCATGATGGTGATCATTTCCGCGCATAATTTCATCACCATCTACCTGGGGCTGGAACTGCTGGCGCTGTGCCTGTTCGCCATGGTGGCCATGGACCGCGATTCGCCGATCGGCTCGGAGGCGGCCATCAAGTACTTCGTATTGGGCGCCATCGCCTCGGGCACGCTGCTTTACGGGTTCTCGCTGCTGTACGGCGCCTCGGGCACGCTGGACCTCACGGCGCTCGGCATGCACATCGCGGAATCTTCGCTGGTCAACATCGGCGTCATGCTGGCGCTCGGCTTCGTGATCGTGGGCCTGTGTTTCGAGCTCGAAGCCGTGCCGTTCCACATGTGGCTGCCGGACGTTTACGAAGGCGCGATCACGCCGGTGACCCTGTACGTGGGCGCACTGCCCAAAATCGCGATTTTCGCGCTGTTCATCCGCCTGCTGGTCGAGGGCCTGGGAGGACTGAAGCTCGAGTGGCATCTGATCCTCACGGTGCTGGCGGTGCTGTCCATGGGGGTGGGCAGCATCGTGGCGCTGATGCAGACCAATCTGAAACGCATGCTGGCGTATTCGAACATTTCACACGTGGGCTTCATCCTGCTCGGGATACTCGCGGGCACCACCGAAGGCTACCGCGCGGCCATGTTCTACGTGATCACCTACGTGATCATGGCAGCGGCGGCCTTCGGCATGATCATCCTGCTGGCGCGCAAGGGCTTTGAGGCGGACCGGCTCGAGGATTTCCGCGGTCTCAACGACCGCAGCCCGTGGTTCGCGTGGATGATGATGTTCGTGATGTTCGGCATGGCCGGGGTGCCGCCGTTCGTGGGGTTCTTCGCCAAGCTCTACGTGCTGCGCGCGGTGATTGACGTGCACATGGTATGGCTGGCGGTAGTGGCGGTGGTGTTTGCGGTGATCAGCGCCTGGTATTACCTTAAAGTCATCAAGCTCATGT
>JAGXAZ010000070.1 GCA_018971365.1 Gammaproteobacteria bacterium
ACGAAGAACGCGTCCATGACCGCGCCGGCGCCGAAATAGCGCGCCAGCACCACGTCCCGGGCGAAACCCAGGATGCGGGACAGGAAGGTCATGCCTCCCACGAGCGAGGTGGCCTTGAACAGGGCGCGCGACATGCGACGGCAATCCAGGTGTTAAGCGCTTGAAGGCCCGCATGATACCGGCCTGCGCTGCAACCCGCCACGCACCTTGCGCGGCGCGCGGGCACGCCGGTGTGCACCCGCGCATGAGCTGGATTGCGTTGCACGCCCCGGATGAAATCCGTATAGTACGCAGCCTTTGCGGCCGGTCCCGGCCTCAAACTACGGGATTTTCCAGGAGTTTTACCTTGGCCAATACCAAGCAATCCAAGAAGCGCGCGCGCCAGTCAGTGGTGCATCGCGAGCACAATGCGCCCCTGCGTTCCATGGTGCGCAGTCACATCAAGAAAGTCGCCAAACTCACGGCCCAGGGCAAGAAGGCCGAGGCCGAAACCGCATACAAGGAAGCGGTACCGGTGATTGACCGCATGGCCGACAAGGGCCTGATCCACCGCAACAAGGCCGCCCGCCACAAGAGCCGCCTGAACGAGGGCATCCGCGCCATCAAGGCCTGAAACTTCGAACTACACAGTAAAAAAAGCCGGCTGAATGCCGGCTTTTTATTTGCCCACGGTGTGTCATAGATGCCGGTGTCAGACGAAGGTGAAGCTGTTTCAACCTGAAGTAAGTCCTATTCCCTTGCAATAAAACACGAGCGCTTGGGGTTTGCTGCACTCACACCACTCCATTCGCATTGTACCGTCCGGTGTGTGTGCGTCAGTCAGGGCGCGCTTTGTGGGTTAGTGGGGAACGCTCGCTCCGGACGGCGAGCGTATTCTGAAAACCCGCAATCAGCCAGCGGCCGTGCTGTTTTGTCATGACGAGGGTCTGAACGCCGGCGCGCGGTTCCGGCATGCCCGGCGGCATCTTGGCGCCGGTCATGGTCCAGTAGGCATGCGCCAGCGCGATTTCAGGAGTCAGGAATCTCACCTGCACGTCGCTAATCGTGAGCATGCTCTCCCGGAAAGCATGCGAGAAAGCCGCCGTGAGTCTGTTCTGCAACTCCGTGCGGCCTTTCCACCACCAGCCGACCACATTCACCACGTCGCAATTCTCGGTGAACAGCGCGGCGTAGGCTTTGGCATCGTGGCGGTTCCAATCTACCGCTTGTGCTTTGACCACGTCGCGGATCTGCAGCACATCCGGATTTTGCGCGAATGCGCCAACCGGCAGGACAACAACAAGCGCAACCGCCAACCCGAATATTGATCGAACCGATATGCCCATGGCTTCCTCCCTGTCTCAAATAATCAAACTACCCCCAAATTAAAGCACTCCGGAGTCGGCAATTGCGCCACTCGCATGTGCGCGCCTGCCGAGCAACCCGGCCGCTCTTACCTGTGCGCGCCAGACCGACTCAGTTTTTGGCGGGCGGCGTGGTGATCCCGAGGTTGTAGGCCTCGAACGCCCACACATCCGCGGTCTGCGCGATCTGCTTGTCCGTCGGCATGTACACGTGGCTGGTGCTGCCGGTGGTGCGCAATAAGATCGGGTTATCACAACTCTGGGCTTGCTGAATCGCGGCAGCAAACTTGAATTCGTGACTCGGCACCACGCGGTCATCGTCCCACGAGGTGGTGATCAGCGTCGGCGGATAGCAGGTGCCCGGGTGGATGTTATGCAACGGCGAGTACTTGATCAGCCACTCGAAGTCCTTCTTGATGTTCGAGGTGCCGTATTCCGGCGCCCACAACGCTCCGCCCGAGAATTTCTGATAGCGCAGCATGTCGAGCACGCCGTGGCCGATGTAGGCGGCGCCGAACAGTTCCGGATGCTGGGTGATCGAAGCGCCGGTCAACAAGCCGCCGTTGGAATAACCCTGGATGCCGAGGTGTTTCGACGAGGTGTAGCCCTCCTTGATCAGGTACTTGGCGGCCCAGGCGAAATCATCGAAGACATTCTGCTTGTTGCCGAGCATGCCGGCCTTGTGCCAGGCCTCGCCGTACTCGCCGCCGCCGCGCAGGTTCACGACTGCATATACGCCGCCCATTTCCAGCCACACCGGCAGCATCGGATTGAAGCCCGGCGTAATCGAAATGTTGAACCCGCCATAGCCGTAGAGCACGGTGGGATGGTTGCCATCGAGTTTGACGCCCTTCTTCGCCACGATAAACATCGGCACCTTGGTGCCGTCTTTCGACGTGTAGAACACCTGCCGGGTTTCGTACGGTGCGGGGTCGAACTTCACGTCCGGCCGGAAATACACCGCCGTCGCGCCGTCCGCGACGTCGTAGCGATACAGCGTGGTCGGATAAAGATAGGAGGTGAACGCGTAGTACAGGGTCCGGGTGTCATTGCGCGCGGAAATGCCGCCCACCGTTCCCAGCGTCGGCAATTCCAGCGTATGCAGCAATTTTCCCCCGGTGTCAAACAACTGCAACCGGCTTTTTGCGACGATTTCATAATCCGCGAGAATCCGGCCGCCCGTCATCGCTGCATTGGCCAGCACGCCCTCCGCCTGCGGCAACACCACGCGCCAGTGAGCGGGATCCGGACGGCTGAATTGCGTGGCCACGATCCGGCCCCGCGGCGCATCCAGCGTGGTCTGCAGGTACAAGGTGTCGCCAACGTGCCCGACCGGTGCGTAGGCCGCATCATTTTTCATGTACAGCGGCTCGAGTTTCGCGCCGATGTCCGGTTTGGCCGGATTGCCGAGGTCCGCATACAGCAACTGATTGTTCGGCGAGGTGCCGTTCACCGTGAAGACAAACAAATACTTCCCGTCCTCGCTGACACCGCCTTCCACAATCCATTCCGGGTGGGCCGGCACCGCGTAAATCAACCGATCACCGGATTGCGGCGTGCCGAGCTTGTGGTAGTAAAGCTTCTGGTTGACCACTTTCTGGTTGATCCGGCTTTCGCCGCTCGGCGGCTGCGGGTAGCGCGAGTAATAGAAACCCCGGTTGTCGTTGGTCCAGGAAATTCCCGAGAACTTCACCCAGCGGACCTCGTCCGGCAATTCCTTGCCGGTCGCGACATCCAGCACATGCACGGTTTCCCAGTCCGAGCCGCCCTGGGACAACGCGTAAGCATAGTACTTGCCGTCCGGCGACGGCACGCCGAAGGCCAAGGCAATCGAGCCATCCGGTGACAGTTTGTTCGGATCAATCAACACGCGCGGCTCGGCGCCGAAGGCCTGCTGCACGTACACCACCGACTGGTTCTGCAGGCCGGAATTGCGGCGGAAAAACAGCATGCCGTTGGCGAGCTGGTCGGGCGTGGTTTCCTTGGCATAGTTCCAGAGCGTGGTCAGGCGCTGGCTGATCCAGCCGCGCACGGGAATCTTGGCGAGATACGCATCGGTGACGGCATTCTCGGCATCCACCCACTTGTGCAGCGCCGGGCTTTCTAGATTCTCCATCCACTGATAGGGCGCCGGCACTTTGGTGCCGAAATACACGTCCACGGTATTGTCCCGGTGCGCGACCGGGTACACGAGCTTTTCCGCGGGCTGCGCGCATACAAATCCGGCCCACAGCAGGGCCGTGCCGATTAACACCAAGGCAGCTTTCTTCATGGCATTCTCCTGGTCTCGGGAATCGCGGTTGGCCGGCGGCCGTTGGTAGAACATGGACAATGAGAACAGCGGTTCGTTCTGCGGACTGCGCGCCGCATACTACCAGACGGCCGGTCGGCATCCGCCGGCCTGCCCGGCCCTGCGGCACGGCCCTTGCGGATTTACCGCAAACAGCTTGCGCCCTGGCCGGCGTTATAGTTGCGAACCTTCTAAAAACACCTAACAAAATGCGCTTTCACCCAAAATCCCCCCGCGCGCAAAGCGCGCTTTCCCCCCTTTGCAAAGGGGGGTGAAGGGGATTTTGAGCGCCGGGCATTCACTGCTAGCATTTTGTTAGACGCTCTAAACCATTCTGCCCGCAGCGCCATCCAAAGGGTATGGAAGCCGCCAGCGTGCCCCTGAGTCTCCCAGGCAACTCCGCCGCGAGCCGCGATGAATCGGCTGCCCTTGCCGCCCGGGCCCGGGACGGTGACGTGGGCGCGTTCGAACAGCTCTACCGAAGGCACGCGGGCCGAGTGCACAGTGTGTGCCTGCGGATTACCGCCGACCGCGGCGCGGCCGAGGAATGCACCCAGGACGCCTTCGTGCGCGCCTGGGACGCGCTCGGCCGATTTCGCGGCGACAGCAGTTTCGCCACCTGGCTGACGCGCATCGCCATCAACGTGGCCCTGCAGCGTCTGAAACTGGAGCGCCGCCACTTGCGGCTGGTGCAACCGGGCGACACGGAATTCATCGAGAGTCATGCGGCGCCCAAGGAGGCGCCCGATGCGGACATGGACATGGAAAAACTGATCGCAAGCTTGCCGCCGGCGGCACGCACGGTTTTCGTGCTGCATGCCGTCGAAGGCTACAGCCACGAGGAAATCGCCGGTCTGACCGGCATTGCGGCGGGCACCTGCAAGGCGCATGTGCACCGCGCACGGCAACTGCTGCAAGCGAGGTTGCAGGCGTGAACAAACCAGCGGATGACAATCTGGATGCGGCGCTCGCCAAGCTGCCGCGCACTGTCGAGCCGGCGCGTGACCTTTGGCCCGGCATCGCCGCGCGCATTGCGGCACACCGCAGCCGCGTGCGCAACGGCTGGAGCTACGGCGTGGCGGTGGCCGCCGTGGTGGTAGCAGCGGCCGCGGTCACCTGGAGCCTGCTGCGACCCTCTTCCCCGGGCACGCAGATCGTAGCCAAGACCACGACCGACCACGGCGTGGTCACCAAGCCAGTGGACATGCTCGCCCAATTCACCGCGCAGATGGTCAGCAACACCGACCTGCCGCCCAAGGCGCGTGCCGCGCTGCTCGACAACCTGCGCATGGTCAACATCGACATCCTGCATACCCAGGCGGCACTCAAAAAATATCCCGACGATGTAAACCTGCGGGCCCTGTTGTTCAATCTATATCAGCAACAGGCCTGGCTTCTGAATGAGGCCCAGCAGGTCCAGGTTCAAACGACTGCGAGGACTGATATATGAAACGCATCATGCTGGTACTGACTTACTCCCTGGTGTCATTCGTGACGGCGGTAGGCCTGTTCACGGTGATGATGCTGGTGGCCAATTCGGCGTATGCCTACCCGTCCAACGACAGCAGTGTCAACCAGACCCGCGCCGCCACGGCCAACGCCAGCGTACGGGTGAACAATATCGCCGGCTCAATCAAGGTGCAGGGCTGGAACAACAATCAGGTGCGGGTCACGGGCACGCTCACCGGCGACGTGACGCTCGACATCCACGGCTCCGCCGACGACCTGGAAATCCGCGCGGTGTATCCGAACAACTCCCACAACCAATCGGAAGCGGATCTGACCATCCAGGTACCGGTCGCGAGCCGATTGACGGTGAACACCGTGAGCGCCGATATCGGCGCCAGCGGTCTCAGCGGCCGTGCGCAACTGGATAGCGTGAGCGGCGACGTTACGCTGAATTCACATGCCGGCGACATCGCCGCCAAGTCGGTGAGCGGCGAAGTGACCATCACCGGCTCCGCGCCCGGTGCCCACGTGTACGGACACAGCATCAGCGGCGATGTGAAAATCAGCTCTGTGGACGGCGATGTACAGGCCGAAAGCATCAGCGGCACGGTCAAGGTGTTCGGAAGCCGTGTCGACCGCGTGCGCCTGAATTCCACTTCCGGCAACGTGGAATTTTCCGCCGCCCTGGCCAAGTCCGGCAGCTATTCCTTCAACAGCACCAGCGGCAACCTGTCGCTGGCGTTCCCGAGGACGCCGGATGCGCGCTTCGATATCTACAGCTTCAGCGGCGACATCAACAACAACTTCGGTCCGCGTGCGCAGCGCACCAGCGAATTTGGTCCCGGAATGGAGCTGCACTTCACAAGCGGCAAAGGCGACGCCCAGGTGACCGTCCATACGCTCAGCGGCAACATTACTCTGCGCACTCCCTGAAGCCAGTTCTACAGATTGCGGGAGCGGCGATATTCGCCGCGATGTTTTCACTCCCCCCTTTGAAAAAGGGGAAAGAGGGGGATTGGGATTGGGAAGTCCTCCCCCTGCCCTCCTTTTGCAAAGGAGGGGGTAATCGTGGCTGGGACGACCGCGCCTATAGAATTCTGCAGGGCAAACCAAATTGTGGGAGCGGCTCCATGCTGTGGGAGCGATGACCGCTGAACCCGCCTAGGATTCCATCCCCAACGCGCGACACCATTCATCGCAGATAAAATGCGATTCACCTGGATACTAGACGTGATTACCTTGCTCAAGGTGCAATTCATGGCGATTGAGATCCACTCCCACAACAATTGACCGATGGCAAACGAGCCGGAGCCGGGCTCCGCCCCGACACGAAAATATTTCCACCCCCGGGCTAAACTTTTTTTGCCGTCGGCGCATCTTAGACAGGAACACGGCGCGGCTCGCGCCAGGGATGACTCCCATGCGTCGCCGTTACCCCGCTCTGGCAAGCTTGGCTTTGGGTTTCGTGCTGCTTTGCCCGCCGGGCGTCCGGGCCCAACCCGCCACGCTGCCCACAGTCATGGCGCAGCCGGCGGACGGCCCCATCGCCATTGACGGCAAATTGGACGAACCCGCCTGGCAACATGCCGGCGTGATCGCCGATCTCACTCAGCAAAGCCCCCATCCCGGCCAGCCCACGCCTTACCACACCAAGATCCTGCTGCTGCACGATGGCCATACGCTCTACATCGCCGTAATCGCCGAGGATCCCGATCCGTCCAAAATCTCCACCCATACGCTGGTGCGCGACGGCGATCAGAGCAACGACGATTACGTGGGTTTCGTGATTGACACATTTGATACCAAACGTGTGGCCTACACATTTCAGGTGAACGCCGCCGGCGCCATGGCCGACGGCCTGTTGGCCCCCACACCCGCCATCAACAGCAACAACGGCGTGGATTACAACTGGGACGGCATCTGGGCGGCGGCGGTGCAACGCAGCGCCCACGGCTGGACCGCAGAGATCGCCATTGACACCCGCAGTCTGCAGTTCGGCGAGCACGTCACCGCCTGGGGATTCAATGTCACGCGCAATGTGCCGCGCGATCTCCTGACCCTTAACTGGTCCGGCACCACTTTGAATGCCTCGGTGCTCAAGCTGCAATACGAAGGCACGCTCACCGGCGTACAGGGCCTGGAACAGGGCCAGGGCTGGGACTTCCAGCCCTATGGCCTCGCCAGGTACCAGAGCGGCCGCGGCAGCACCAGCAATGTGGGTTTCGATCTGAAATACGACTTCAATCCCTCGCTCGCCGGGCTGTTTACCTACCACACTGATTTTGCCGAGGCCGAAGCGGACCAGCAGCAAATCAACACCGGCCGTTTCGCGCTGTCCTTCCCTGAGAAACGCCAGTTCTTCCTGCAGGGCTCCAATCTGTTCAGCTTCGGTTACAAGCTCGCCAATGCCGGTTTCATTCCTTATTACTCCCGAAGTATCGGCCTGGTGAACGGTGAACCGGTGCCACTCAATGAAGGCGCAAAGCTCATCGGCCAATCGAGCAGCGGTTCGCTGGCACTCCTGGATACACAAATGGCGGGTACGAACGTATCCAACGCCACCAATCTGTTCGCCGGTCGTGGAACGTACAACCCGGATCAGAACCTGCAACTGGGCACGCTCGTGACCCACGGCGATCCGCTGGGAATGAGTAGCAATACCTTTGTTGGCACCGATGCGCTGTGGAAGACCGCGAGTTTTGCCGGCGACAAGAATCTGTACTTGTCCGCCTGGGGTGCGCACTCCAGCGGCAATCTGCCTGCGGGCAACGCCAACGGTTACGGCGCGAGCATCGAATATCCCAATGATCTCTGGTACGGCATCGTCCAGATCAACGTGTTTGGCGATGCGCTGGATCCGGGTATAGGCTTTCTGCAGCGGCCGGGTACACGTCAGTACTACACCGAAGCCGCCTGGCAACCGCGGCCCGCGGCTGACAGTTGGTTCAACTGGGTGCACCGGTTCTGGTTCGACGGCCATTACAGCGAAGTGGACGGCTTCGGCCCGCAGGACGGTGGCAAACAAAGTTCGGAATGGTGGTTCGGGCCGCAGATGCTAACCAACGGCGGCTGGTACTGGGAGTTTGACGTGTACCGCGACTTCGACACGCCCACCCAGGCCTTCACGCTCGCGGGTGTCAACGTTCCCGCCGGCCGCTACACCTGGAACCGCCGGCGCCTGGTAGTAACTTCCCCCCAGTCGCAACCCTTCGGATTCCAATTCGTAGATTCCCAAGGTACCGATTACGCCGGCACCGCGCATCATCCCAGTATCTGGGTTTTCTGGAATACGCCCTCCGGCAAATTGCAGTTGAACGCTTCGCAAGAATGGTTTTTCTACTACGCACCCCAGGGCAACGGCGTTTCACGCCTTTCCACTTTGGGCGCTACGTATTCGTTTACGCCCAACCTGTACGTCTTGGAATTCGCCCAGTACGACAACAGCATTCACGGCGTGAGCCTCAACACACGCCTGCGCTGGATCGTAGGTGACGCCAGCAACATTTATCTCGTCTGGAACCACGGCCTGGTGATCGAAACCACCGGCTTGGGTCAGCCGGCCGTGAGCCGGGGCAACGAAGTCATCCTCAAGGTGCAGTGGGATTTCCGCGGTTAAAATTTTCTTGTCTCTCCCTATTGAGGGAGGGAGAAGACGCAACTGCGATTCCCTGTTTTGCGGGAGCGGCGGTCTCCGCCGCGATTTCCAAAACCAGGAATTGCGGTCGGGCCGACCGCTCCTACATAACGCCTTCTTGAGTGCCCGTGCGTTCGTCACTGGGTGCACTGCGCCCTGTGCTTGTGGAAAAATTGATGGCGAGGAGCGCCACGGCGATCAGCGCAATGCCGATCCATTCCGCCAGCGACGGCCGCTCGCGCAGCAGGCCCCACGCAAACAACACGCCCGCCACCGGCACGGCGAGGCTGGTGAGGCCCGAAACGTTCGCCGGCAGACGCTGCACTACGAGCGCCCACAGGGCCCAACCGATGCTCGAAGACAGGAATCCGCTGTAGGCAATGGCCAGCACATAGCGGGTGGTCCAGTGAATCGGGCGCTCCGGGATCGTCAGACCGAGAATCACCAGCACCGCGGTGCCGATGAGCATGGTCCAGGCCGTCAGTTGCAGCGGCGTCACGTCGGGGTGCTGCTCGAACACGCGCTTCGAGATCACGGTGCCGATGGCCCACACCAGCCCGCTCGCCAGCGCCAGAAGAATGCTCAGCGGATCGCCGACCCGGTGCCAGGGCGAGATCACGCACACCAGTCCCACGGCAGCGACCGCAATGCAGATCCAGCGCAGCCATCCCGGCTTTTCGTGCAGCCACCACCAGGCCAGCGGTACTACCCAGAATGGCAGCGTGTAGGACAGCAGCGCGGTCTTGCCGGCGCCACCCGTGACCAGCGCGAGCTGCACAAAGGTCTGAAAGGCCGCGATTTGCGTGAGACCGATTACCAGCGTCGGCCACCAGGGCGACGGCCGCAGATTGCCGGGACGGAACGCCAGCAACCCAAACAGCACCAGCGTGCCCACCGCGTAACGCAGCGCGCTGAAGGTAAACGGCCCGCTGAAATCCAGCGCCACCTTCATGATCGTCCAGTTCAGCGCCCAGACGATGGTGAGGAAGATCAGCGCCAGCCAGGCGGCGCGTTGGGGGGAAACGTGTGTGCTCATGGAACAGTTTGTGATTCCGAATGCATGCTAGAAACCTCAATTCGCCGTTCAAGATCTGCGGTAATGATTGCTACCTTGTCACCCGGGTTCATTTTGTCAGCGCTCCAGGAAGACCGGTGCAACTCCGCGCGCCGCGCACACAACGCCCTTCGATTCGCGGCCGGTACGGCCGCTCCCACAATTGAAACTATTACCACCTTACTGCTGCATCTGAATAGCGGGAAGCGAGATACACAAAATAATTTCTCATGATCATCCAGTGTGGGAGCGGCGCGGACCAGTGGTCCGCCTGCCGCGATGAATTTGACTCGCGGCCGGTACGACCGCTCCCACGTTAAATCCCCCCTCTTTCGGACTTCGCGATCACGCTGCGTGCGAAAGTCCAGGGCAACCCCGAACCCTTCGCAATCCTGCTCCGTGTTCGGGCCCGGGGCGGCCATCCATGGCCGCCCGCTCATTGCTGCGCAATTCGCCCCTGGTCTCCCGCACATTGCTGCGGGATGTGCCCATGGCTGCCCGCTCGGGGCTTCGCCCCTCTTTCGGGTTGCGCATTCCCGCTTCGCCCGAAAGTCCAGGGCAGCCTTCCGTGGCTGCCCGCTCGGGGCTTCGCCCCTCGCCCCCCTTTGCAAAGGGGGAGCGCGCTGTGCGCGCGGGGGGATTTGTCTCGGCTGCTCATCTTGTCAGTTGCACTTGGTTGATTGTTCGGGTTATGCCGCGCGCGCCATGAGAAACGGC
>JAGXAZ010000181.1 GCA_018971365.1 Gammaproteobacteria bacterium
AAGCTCAGTGAGCCGTTTGCCGTCAACAATCATCAGTTCTCGGTAGGCGGCAGCGTGGGAGTATCGGTGTTCCCGGAACCCCAAAGCAGCAATGAGCAGGCGGATGCCGGTGCCTTGTTCCGCCAGGCCGACATGGCGTTGTACCGCGCCAAGGCCACGGGGCGCAACCGCGCGGCGCTGTTTGCGACCCAGATGCAGCAGGATGCCCGCCTGCGGCTGGTGATCGAGGAGGGGCTGCGCACCGTACTGGATCGCGGCGAGCTTGAGCTTTATTTCCAGCCGCAGATGGATTTCCAGGGCCAACTGATCGGCGCCGAAGCGCTGTTGCGCTGGAACCACCCGCGCTACGGCCTGATTGACCCGCAGCAATTCATTCCGGTGGCCGAGGAGACCGGATTGATTCACGACATCGGCGAGTTCGTGCTGACGAGCGCCTGTCGTTATCTGCGGGAATGGAACGGGGCCACCCTGGCCGCGCCGCCGCGCCTCGCGATCAATGTGAGCCCCTGGCAGCTCGCCACCCCGGGCTTCGCACGCAAGGTGAAACGCAGCGTGACGCGCAGCGGCATTGACCCGGCGTGTTTGACGCTTGAAATCACCGAGAGCGCGGTGTTGCAGGATATCGCCGAAGTCACCCGGACCATTCTGGATTTGAGTGCCCTGGGCGTACGCTTCTCGATTGACGATTTCGGCTCGGGCTATGCGGCGCTCGCCTCGCTCAAGAGGCTGCCGCTGCAGGAGCTCAAGATTGACCGCATGTTCGTGAGCGAAATGCGGCTGGAATCGCCGGATCAGTTCATCCGCACCATCATCACCATGGCCGAGAACATGGGACTGTACGTAATAGCGGAAGGCGTGGAAACCGAGGCGCAACGCAGCGCACTTGTTCTTCTCGGCTGCCCGGCGTTCCAAGGGTATCTCATCAGCAAGCCGATGAACGCGCCTGCGTTGATGGACTGGCTCAGGAAAATGCCGGCAAACAAGCCGCCTCAGCCGACTCCGGAGCTTCGCATCTCCTAAGAGCACCTCACAAAGTGCCCATTCCTGACAAATCCCCCCGCGGAAAGTGCTCCGCCCCCCTTTTGCAAAGGGGGATGAGAGAGATTCGGTATACCGAAGGTCATCACCGCACATTTCGTTAGAAGCTGTAAGAGCATCTAACAAAATGAACACCCGTGACAAATCCCCCCGCGCGGCTCGCGCGCTTCCCCCCTTTGCAAAGGGGGGATAAGGGGGGATTTAACGTGTGCCCGGTGATGACCACCGTACATTTTGTTAGACGCTCCAAGGAAGTTTTGAATTATTTGTTTGCCGTCATTCCGGCCCCGGATCATGTCCGGGGCAGGCCGGGCTCCGCCCGAGCAGGAATCCAGTATTTTCAAGAACCTGGGCACCTCCCGGCGAAAGCCGGGATCACGCCAGTGTGACGAATAAATCAAAGTTTCTCTAAGCGCCGCGCACCGTGTCCGTGACCGGCGCCAACAGCTTGAGCGACAGCAATTGTTCGATGGTTTCCCTGTGCTCCTCCGGCATGTGGCGGGTCACCGCCACCGGTTCGCGGCACGCGTCCAGCACCGCCAATACACTTTCGGGCACCGACAGGAATTCGTAGGTAAGCTTGTCCAGCAGCACGCGCTCGCCATCCCGGACGATGAATCCAAAGCGCTCGTGATTGAACACCAACTGGCGCGCCACGACTTCTTCGCCTTCGGCGCCTGCCGCCGGTTCCATCGTATCCGTGGTTTCAAGCGGAACTGTGGCATCCAAGTCGAGATACATTTGCATGTCCAGCCAGCCCAGCCATTGCGAAGGGGATTTTTTCAGATAGCTGCCGAGCAGCGCATACAACTGCTCTGTCGCCGTCTGACAATAAGCATCCCGATCGGTGTCGGCGCCGCCGGGCTGGATCGGATCATGGAAAATAAGACGTCTTTCCACCGGGCTCGCGATCTCGCAGAATACCGGCACGATCGGAAGTTTGAGGAAATGCGACAGGAACGCAATTCC
>JAGXAZ010000002.1 GCA_018971365.1 Gammaproteobacteria bacterium
CGGCCTGCAGCGCGAGCAGGTCGAGGCGTCGGTTCGGCAGATCGGCGAGCGCGGCATTCACAGTTGTGGCGGCAGGTGCGGCCGTCAGGGCGGGTGCTTCGAGTTGCCACGGTTGCCCCGCCTGAACGCGGAGCAGCGTTGCAAGCGTGCTCTCGGCCTGAACTTCGCGGTCGGCGGCGTTCTGCAATCGCGAACGGACGCTTGCGGCCTGTGTGAGCGCTTGCTGATACAGAACGGCCGCCAGCGCGCCAGCGGCATGGGCTTTGAGTGCGCCGGCAAGCACCGCCTGCGCAGCCTGGTTTTCCGCTTGCAGGTTTTGCACCTCACGCATGGCCGACCAGGCATCGAGATAAGTCAAGCGCGCCTTGAGTGCGACCTGCTCGGCCTGCCAGCGCCAGGACAGCAGGGTTTCCGCGTAGTGCGCCGCGGCGGCCGAGTGCAGGTCGCCGCGCGTGATGAGCGCGACGAGATCCTCGGCCAGATTCGCACTCCAGGCATTGTGGTGATCCGAAGGCACCCCGCCGTTGAACGGATGATCCAGTGACAGTGCGAGCGTGGGATCCGGCAACAGACCAGCGTTGTAAGCTTCGGCTTGAGCCACCTTAACTTGCGCACGTGCGGCAGCGAGATCGGGATCGTGCATGACAGCAAGTTCAGCCGCCTGTCGCAAGTCAAGCCGTGACGGCACAGTTGCCGTGGTCTGCGTGCTGGTCGCGCTTGAAGCGAGGTCTGGCCCGGCAGGCAGCGGACGCGCTTGATAGGCCGCGCAGCCCGAAAACGCCACGTATATCAGCACGACCGGAAACCAGCGGCTTGTGACACTGAAGTGCATGGATAAAATTCGATTTCCGTCAAATGGCCGTGGTTATTCTAAGTTCCCCGGACCGGCCGCGTCCCGGCATGCTCATTAACACTTGGTAATAATCGTCATGCACGGCTGGCCGACAGAGGCCGGCTTGCCCTATGCTCTGTGCATGCATTTGCTGATCATCGAAGATGACGCGGAAACCGCCGCCTACCTGGTAAACGGGCTGCAGGAAAGTGGACATGCGGCGCAGCATGCCGGCGACGGCCCCACCGGCCTGCAAGCCGCCCAGGCTGCCCGCTACGACGCGCTGGTCGTGGACCGCATGCTGCCGGGGCTGGACGGGCTGAGCTTGGTCAGGAAACTGCGCGACGCGGGCAACACCACACCGGTACTGTTTTTGACGGCGCTCGCGGATGTGGATGACCGCGTGATGGGTCTGCAAAGCGGCGGCGACGATTACCTTGCCAAGCCCTTCGCGTTCGCCGAATTGCTGGCGCGGCTCGCCGCCATAGTGCGGCGCCACGGCGCGCCCGAGCCTGCCATGCAGATCAAAGTGGCCGACCTGGAAATGGACCGGCTCAAGCGCAGCGTCAAACGCGCCGGCCAGCCAATCGCCCTGCAGGCGCGCGAATTCCGCCTGCTGGAATATCTGATGCTGCACGCCGGCCAGACGGTGACGCGCGCCATGCTGCTGGAACAGGTCTGGGGTTATCACTTCGACCCGCAGACCAACGTGATTGACGTGCACCTGAGCCGCCTGCGCACCAAGATCGACAAGCACTCCGTGCAGCCGCTGATCCACACGGTGCGCGGTACCGGTTACCGCCTCGGTGAATCCCCGCCGTGAACCAGATCCGATTGGTCCACACCACCGCCTTCCGGCTGGCGATGCGCTATACCGGTTTCGTGTGCCTGCTCACTATCGTGTGCTTCGCCATCATCTACTGGGTCACGATTTCGCAGCTCAACACCCAGATTGATGCCGGCCTGCGCGCGGAGAGCACCGCTCTCACGCGCCTGTATGCCTTGAAAGGCATCAGCGGGCTGCAACAGACCATCGCCGCACTCAGCACCACTAAGAGTCTCGCCGCGAGCGACACTGGCGATGCCGGCCCGCGCCAGTATCTGCTGACTGATGCGCACTTCCGGACATTGGCCGGATCGCTCACGGATTGGCCGGCAGGCATCGCCGCTCAAGACGAAGTCTGGACCACACTGCGGCTACGCGCGCTGCCCGGTCAGCCCGGATTGGATGCCGAACATCATCACTTCGAAATGCGCGCGGTGGCGCTCGCCCTACCAAAGGGCTATCACCTGCTCGTGGGTCAGTCTCTCGACGAGCTGATCGAGCTGCGCAACACCATTCTGGTGCTGACCGCGGCGGCTGTGGTGCTGGTGCTGATCGTGGGCATTCTCGGCGGGGCGCTAGTCGGTTACGGCGTACTGCGGCGGTTGCAAAACGTGACGCGCACCGCCGACACCATCATGGCCGGCGATCTCTCGCAGCGCATTCCCGAAGAGCACGGTGAGGACGAATTCGACGCGCTCGCCGGCAAGCTGAACGCCATGTTGGAGCGCATCGAGCAGCTCATGCAGGCTGCGCGTGAAGTCACCGAGAACGTGGCCCACGACCTGCGCAGTCCCCTTACCCGCCTGCGCGGCCGCGCCGAGATGGCGCTCATGAAAGGCGGCGACGCGATGCGCCAGCGTGAGGCGCTGCAAAAGTCCATAGAGGAAACCGACGGCATCGTGGCCACACTGAACGCCATCCTGAGCATCGCCCAGATCGAATCCGGTAAGCGCCGCGACTGGAAGCCGGTGGATCTCGCAGCGGTATGCCACGATGCAGCGGAACTCTATGCACCGCTGGCGGAGGAAAAATCCCTGAAATTCTCCGCTGACACAGGCAACGTACCTGCCGTCACGGGCAATCGCCAGTTGCTTGCCCAGGCGGTCGGCAACCTGCTCGACAACGCCATCAAGTACACTCCCACCGGCGGTCGCATCACACTCAGCCTCACGGCCAACGGCCCGCAATCAGTCATTACGGTGGCTGATAGCGGCCCCGGCATTCCGCCGGAGTTGCGCGAAAAAGCCCTGGAGCGTTTCACGCGGCTGGACACCAGTCGCAGCACGCCCGGTAACGGCCTCGGCTTGTCATTGGTGAAAGCCGTGGCTGAACATCATGGTGCGCTCTTCGCTCTTGAGGACAACCACCCAGGTTTGCGCGTCAGCCTGACATTTCGCAGCCGACCAGCGTGATGCGTCCCGCGCCTTGCATCGCGACCTTGCTGGCCTTGCCGGTTGCAGCGTTTGCCGCCAGCGGCCCGCTTGGCATTGACCACCGCCTGCCCTACGACAACTCCGGCATCTGGGCGCGTCACAATCAACTGGCGCTGGAAGACGGCGTGATTCTTACGGAACTGGGCGGTGCGCTCTGGCTCGGCGGCCAGAATCAACTCGGCAAAACTTTCTGGCAATCCATTGATTCCTCGGCCTTCACTGCGCTCACCGTGCAAGGCATGAAATACGCCTTTGGTCGCGAACGGCCTTCACAGACCGACAATCCCAACGAATGGTTCAAGGGCGGCCAAAGTTTTCCCAGCGGCGAAGTCGCCTTGCAGGCAAGTTTTTGAGTTCAGGCAGGATGTGTTTGTGCACCCTCTCAAAACTACAATCTGACGGTACTCGCGCGTGCCCTCCGCGTATTTCAAGCGCGATAGCAGCCTTATTTCGGGCATGACACCGCCGGCTGCTATAGTAATTCTTCGTGGCAGCCATAGTTTGCCCTGTCAGCGGTCATTTCATGTCCATCCTGATCATCGAAGACGAACCCAAAACCGCCGCTTACCTGCATAAGGGGCTCACGGAAAACGGCTATCAGGTAGACGTGGCCGCCACCGGCAACGACGGCTTGCATCTGGGCAGCGAGGGCACTTATGAGCTGATGATCCTGGACGTGATGCTGCCGGACCGTGACGGCTGGTCGGTTCTCGACGAGTTGAGGCGCCATGGGGTGCAGACACCGGTGCTGTTTCTTACCGCCCGCGATGCCGTTGAGGACCGGGTGCGCGGCCTGGAACTCGGCGCGGACGATTATCTGGTCAAGCCGTTTGCGTTTTCCGAGTTGTTGGCGCGGATGCGCTCGCTGTTGCGACGCCGTTCGCTGCGTGGCGACGAATTACTGCAAGTGGCCGACTTAGCGCTGGATTTCCTGCGTCACAAGGTGCAGCGTTCCGGCCGGCGCCTGAATCTCACGCCCAAGGAGTTTCTGTTGCTTGCGCTTCTGATGCAGCACCACGGCGAGGTGCTGTCACGCACGCAGATTGCCGAACAAGTGTGGGGCATCAACTTTGATACCGACACCAACGTGGTGGATGTGGCCATCAGGCGCCTGCGCACCAAAGTGGATGCCCCTTTCGGAGAGCCGCTTATCCACACGGTGCGCGGCACCGGTTATGTTCTGGAAAAGCGCTGAGTCCCCGCCGCGGAGACCGAGGCTCTCCATCGGCACACGATTGACGCTGCTTTACACGCTGACTTCCTTCGTGGCGGTGGCGGCATTCACGGGCGTCCTGTACTGGATGCTCATGGTGAATTTCAACGCCGAGCACCTGCGCTTCCTGCGCAGCAAGGCCGAGGAGTTGACGGAGGATTTCCGGGACGGCGGCAATCGCCCAGAGGCTCTGCTCGCCGAAATCACCAAGGAAACCTCCGGCACCATCCTCAGTCAGTACCGCGCCAGGGTACTGACACCGCAGGACGGTGTATTCGGGGAGACGCCTACCATGGACCACTTGCTGCCCACATCGGTCTTTCCGGCCGCGGTCGCGCTTGGCGCAATTGGCAAACGTGCGGTCCGCGACCGCTATGTCGGGGGTCGGCACTTCGTGCTCGCCGCCTTCCGGGTGTCGCCGCCCGATTCCGCGGGCCGCGCTTATACAGTCCAGCTTGCACTGGACGTAACCCGCGATGATGCCCTGCTGGCGGATTACCGCCGCGGATTGTTGCTGTTTCTGACACTGCTTGTACCGGTGCTGGTGGCCGCCGGATATTTTGTCACCCACCGCGGCCTGCGGCCTCTGCAACGCATCAGCCGGGCCGCGCAGGCGGTTACTCCCGCACGTCTCTCCGAGCGTATTCCGCTCGACCCGCCTTGGCCATCCGAGCTGGTGGAGCTGGTGCACGTCTTCAACGGCATGATGGCGCGACTGGAAGAAGCCTTCACCCGCCTGTCGCGCTTTTCCGCCGACCTCGCCCACGAGTTGCGCACCCCGCTCAACAACCTGATGGGCGAAGTAGAGGTGTGTCTGTCGCGTGAGCGCAATCCGCAGGACTACCGACAGGCGCTTGCCTCCAACCTTGAGGAGTGCCGCCGGTTGACGACGCTCACTGAGAACCTGCTGTTCATCGCCCGAGCCGAGGAAGCTGGCCGCTCTGTCGGGATTACCGAGTTCGATGCGCGCGAGGCCTGTGAGCGGATACTCGCCTACCACGCAACGGCCGCAGCGAATCGAGACGTGCGCCTGGTTTGCGAGGGTGAGGCTAGATTGCGCGCCGATCCAATTCTTTTTCGCCAAGCCCTGAGTAATTTGCTCGCCAATGCCATCCGCCATTCACTCGCAGGCGGCGAGGTCCGCATTGCAGTGAGTAAGTCTCGGGCCGGAAATGTGGAAATCGAAGTCCGTGACCAGGGTGAAGGCATCGCTCCGGAACACCTGCCGCACGTGTTCGATCGTTTCTATCAAGCGGATCCCTCGCGCTCACCCCGCGGCCAGGGGACCGGCCTGGGCCTTTCGATTGTACGCTCCATCATGGAATTGCACGGCGGCACGGCCGGTCTTGAGAGCGAGCGGAATGTGGGCACGACGGTGAGGATTTGTTTTCCGACGGGAGTGCCATCAGCCAAGATGACAGAATTGTCATCTCTTTGACCAGAGGCTGTCATGTGGGCGGGGCTATTCTGTCCGCATGCACTCGTGGCGCATCCCTCTACTGCTGCTAACCGACTTGGTGCTCGCGGGTTGTGCGACCTATTCGTCTTTGCCGCTGCCGCAGCACGCAAAACTCGCGGCCAGCACGCGCGCGCTCACCGCGCCCGTCACGGCATTTGAAACTCCGGGCGTGCGCGCGGCACGCGTGGATCTCCGGCGTCCGCTCGATGCGACCGCGGTCGCGACACTGGCGGTGCTTAACGATCCAATGCTATCGGCAATGCGGACCGAGGCGGGCGTCGCCGCCGCACAAAGTTACGCAGCCGGCCTGCTACCGTGGCCCCAAATCACGCTCGGTGCGGGCCGGCCCGATCCGGCCGGCACAGGTCTCAGCAATCCGTGGTCACTGTCCCTGGAGCAGAATGTCGCCGCCCTGTTGCAGCACGGCGCGATCAAGCACGCCGCGCAGGCTTCCCAGGCGCGCGTGCAACTCGACGTGATCTGGGATGAATGGCAGGTCGCGCAGCAGGCGCGATTTGTGTACGCGGACATTGAGGCGGACGTGGCAGAGCGCGCCGCCCTGCAACCACTCGTGGCACTGTATGCCGTCCATCTCAAGGCCGCGCAGGCGGGAGCTGCACAGGGCCGCGTACCGCAGAGCGCAGCCCTGGAGGCGAAAGCCACTTATGCCTCCTTCGTCACTCAGCTCAACGCGCTTCAGCTGCGGCATGACAAGGACATGGCGGTACTTCGAGGCTTGCTGGGGCTCGCGCCGCAGGCGCCTCTCAAACTCGCGCTCGACGACCATCCCTCCCTGATGGATACAAAAAACCTGCGGGAAGCGCTCGCCGCCCTGCCCCACCGGCGGCCCGATCTGATGGCGCTGGCCGCAGCCTATAAGAATGCGGATGAACGACTGCGCCAAGCCGTCGCGGCCCAGTTCCCGCTCATCGGGGTATCTATACACCGGGAACGCGATACCGAAGGTGTGATCAGTAACGGCTTGTCGCTGACCTTGAACCTGCCGTTCCTCAACGGCGCCCGCGGTGAGGTGGCGGTGGCGCGCGCCACGCGGCAGACATTACACGCAACCTACCAAGCGCGGCTCGACGAGGCGGTAACCGAGACAACGGCTCTGAGCGAGGAAGCCGCTAGCCTGCAACGGCAAATCGTGCGCCTGCGGCAGACGTTGGGGCAGCTGCCGCCGGCTCCAAAAACCACTCTGGGCAACGTGACGTTCAACATCTTGGCCGCCTACCTGACCCAGCGCAACCAAATTGCCGCACAGATCGCCCGCCTGCACTGTGACCTTGATCAAGCCACCATCGCCCTCGACACCCTAGTCGGCATGCCTCTGGACAACACCCGCTCTCACCCGGCCCACTTCTTATGAACATCATTGTTCGAGTTGCCATCTCAGGCTTCGTTCTGTTTTGCTTTGCGATGCCGGCAGAGCAGACCGTGGCGGCACCCGCGGGCACCATAAAGGTCGCGCTGCATTCTTTCACGCCCGAGTACTACGCCTACGCGCAAGTTGAGCCGCAAAGGGTGGTGGTCGTTAAGGCAGCAACCACTGGTGTGATTGCGGCGTTGCGGGTGCTTCCCGGCGAGCGGGTACATGCCGGTGAGGCTCTAGCCAAGCTCACGGGCCCAGACTACCGCACTGGTCTTGCCGCCGCCCTTGCCCGGCGCAATGCGGCGCGCAGCAACCTCGCCGTCACACAGGGAAATTACCCGCAGTTCAGTAGCGCCCAGGATGTATCGAACGCACGTGCCGCACTGGCCGAAGCCCAGTCCGCTCTGAGCCGCCTGCGCACCGCGGGGCTTCTCTTGGCGCCAGTTGGTGGCATCGTGCTCGGCGTCGCAGTCGCCAACGGCGAACGGGTCGCCGCGGAGCAATCCTTGATTACCTTGCAACCTTCCCGGCAACTCTGGCTGCGGGCTGCCTACTACGGAGCCGATGTCGGCGCGATTCACGCAGACATGACCGGCAAATTTTCTCCGGCGGACGGCAGCCCGCCGATTCCGGTCAAGGTCGCGACGGTCTTCGGCGCGCTCGCGCCGGACGGCGGCGAGTCCATCGGATTACTCGCTGCAACTCCAGCGCCCGCCTGGCTCAACGGCCAGTTCGGCACGGTTACGTTGAACGGGCCGACTCGGCAACTGGTGGCCGTGCCGACGCGTGCACTCATTCTCGACCGGGGACGATGGTGGGTATTGGTACGCACACCACGAAGCCTGCGCCCACAGCAAGTGGTGCCCGGCCCCGCGCATGGCTGGCAGACCTTTATCGAGCACGGACTCGCGCCAGGCGTAGACGTAGTCGTAGATAACGCCTACCTCAAATTCCATCGCGCTATTTCCAAGAACTACACGCCGCCAGATTGATCAGATGAACGATAAATCCGGTTTCCGGCGTGTGCTGCGGCGCCCCTTATTGTGGGTACTGATTTTTGGCGCATTGATCGCCTTCGGGTTATATGCCTTCAAGCGAATCCCATTCGAAGTGCTGCCACGTTTTAATTTTCCCCAAATCAGCGTCATCACCCATGAGCCGGGCGCGACCGCCGCCGAACTGGAAACCCAAATCGCCCGGCCGATTGAAGGCGAGATTTTCACCCTGCCCAATCTGGCGAGCGTGCGTTCAGTCATGGGCAACGGCTTGGTAGAAACCGACGTCCGTTTCCGCTCCGGAACCGACCCGCAGCAAGACCTGCTGGCGGTCAACGGTGCTATTGATCGCGCCCGCGGCCAACTGCCCGCCAGCGCGCAACCGTTCGCCGAAATCATGGGTAACGCCATCAACGAAGTGGCGGATTACACGGCGCAAATCCCCGCCGGGGTCGCGCCCGCGGAAGTGGAGCGCGCGGCGCTCGCCAGCGTAGTGCCCGCCCTGCGCGCCGTGCCGGGCGTTCAGCGGGTGGAACTGTTCGGCGCTGGCGCCGAAGCCCTCTGGGTGCAGCCGAATCTTGCCGCTTTGCACCGCTATCGCGTGCCCGTCACTGCCCTCACCCAAGCGATCAAGGATCAGGTCTTGCTCCAGCCGGGCGGCTACATCGTACAAGGCCATCAGGATGTGCTCATCGAGGCGCGCCACCTGCCGGTGCACATCGCGCAACTGGAACAAATCCCGGTGCCCGGCCCGAATGGGCCGATTCCGCTCACGAACCTGGCGCATGTGGTGCGCGCAGCCACCCCTACGCACAACGCCGTGTTGCTTGACGGGCACCCGGCCGTCGCCTTGGTCATCATTAAACAACCCAACGCGTCCACTGTACCAGTCACACAGGCGGTCCAATCCGCGCTCGATGCAACCTCGAACCAACTGCCTGCCGGTGTGCACTGGATCCACATGTATAACCAGGGGCATCTCGTCCACGTCGTCGGGACGGACTTGGGTCGAAATCTGATCTTGGGCGGTGCGCTCGCAGTCCTGGTGTTGTTCTGGGTGCTGGGCGCAGGCCGGGGCATCTGGGTGCTCGCGTGCAGCATTCCATTGTCGTTGCTCCTCGGGATCGCCGCGCTCTATGTTACCGGACAAAGCCTCAATCTGATGACGCTCGGCGCGCTGACGGTCGCCGTGGGGATGCTCGCGGACGACGCCATCATCGTGCTGGAAAGCATTTATCACCGCTGGGAGCAAGGCGACGCACGCTGGATGGGCGTGTGGCAAGGATTGAAGGACATCGCCATTCCCGACTTGACCGCGACACTCACGACCGTGGCGGTGTTTGTACCTCTGCTCTTTGTCGGTGGTCTCGCCGGACTTTTTTTTATTCCGTTTGCGCTGGCCATGACGCTGGTGCTGCTCGCGTCGCTCGCGGTGTCGCTAAGTTTCATTCCGCTGAGCCTCGGGTTCATTGGAGCGCGGCCACGCCGCCGGCCGAGTATCGGAGGCAGGATGCTCGAACGGTCGCGGCGGCTAAATGAGAAGCTGTTCAACCTCGTTTCACGCGGACCGCGATTGAGCCTCGCAATCACTTTCGGCGTTTTGATTCTCAGCCTGGCCGGGCTGGCATTGGTAAAAGTGAACTTTTTGCCATTGCCGAATGAAGGCGTACTGCTCGAAAGTTTCACCCTGCCACCCGGCACCTCGCTACTGGACACGCAAGCCGCAGTGCAAAAAATCACCGCGCGGCTCCGCGCCGACCCGGCCGTGGCCCGCGTTTCGGCGCGCATCGGCTCGGCATCCGGCACCGCCTATACCGAACCCGCTTATGCCGGAGAGATCGAGATTTTGCTCAAACCCGGCATCCACGTGAACAGCCTCGATACGATCGGTCGGCGAGTGCTGATGGAGTCGCACCTGACCGGTGTGCAGTTGGCGCTCGACACACCTACCCTCGAGCGCGTGGGCGAAAGCCTGTCCGGCCTGCCGCAACCGTTTGTGCTACATGTCTTCGGCAGCAGCATCAACGAGTTGCGCACCGTCGCCGACGAGGTCACCGCGCGGCTGCACGCGGTTCCGTCGTTGACTTCCATCTTCAACGACGACGGCTATCCGGTGACGCAATTGCAATTGCAGCCCAAGACGGCCGCGCTCGCCGCCTACGGACTGACGCCGGCCGAGTTGTACGCGCAGGTCAATCCGCTGCTGCACGGCGAAGTCGTCACGCAAGTGCCGCTCGGCATCGTCCCGCTGGACATTTATATACGCCTGGCCGATGCACCCCGCAAAACGCTGCGCAAATTGGGCGAAGTGCCGATTCAGACCGATCCGCCGATCGGAACCAAGACCGGGGGCTGGACACCGCTTGCTCAACTGGCCGAACTCAAGCTCGCCACGACGCCCAATCAAATCCGCCACATCGGCGGCGCACGGGCACTGGACATTTACGCCACTCCGACCGGGCCGCTCGGCGGCACCATCGCGGCGGCCAAACGTGCGCTGGCTGGCCTGAAACTTCCTCCCGGTTACCGCGTGGCGTTCGGCGGGCTGTATCCGGAACTGGTGGCGGCGGCCGAAGGATTGGGCGTGGCGGCGCTCGCGGCAATGGTGCTGATGGCGGGGATCCTGATTCTGCAATTCGAGGGCCTGCTGGTACCGGGTATCTTGCTGTTGGAAATTCCGCTGGCCTTGATGGGCGGCGCAATTGCCCTGATCATCACCGGCGTGGGATTGAATGCGACTGGCATGGTGGCGTTTCTGACGCTGATTGGCATCGGACTGCGCCACGGCATCGTGCTGCTCGACCGCGTGCGGCGCAACGAAGCCGCCGGGATGCCGTTGGAGGAAGCGGTGCACGAAGGCATCCACGTACGGTTCCGCCCGATTGTACTCACAGCGCTGACGGCAATGCTCGGAATGTTGCCGACGGCGCTGGGCTGGGGTCAGGGCGCAGCGCCCGAACAAGGATTGGCCGTCGTGATCTTCGGCGGCCTTCTCTGGAGCGCAGTACGCAGCACCAACCTGATCCCTGCCCTTTACTTGCACTGGCGGCGCAAACAACTCGCGAAGGCGCGCGCGGCATGAACTGCTGTGCCGCACCAACGGGGTGCATAAAACAGGTGCCGCGACGGCCTGAGTTACCACCGGATACACACGGGAAAGTACACGATTCTTCAAGACGCAGGAGAATTCCAATGCATGCCATTCGCTTGCTCCGTTCGATGAAGCCGCAGGCGCTCACGCTGATTCTTATGGCTGCCATAGCCGGTGTCGCGCCGCAAATGGCCCACGCGGCGAGCGGACCGCTCGGCATTGATCACCGTTTGCCCTACGACAACTCGGGCATCTGGGCGCGTCACAATCAACTGGCGCTGGAAGACGGCGTGATTCTTACGGAACTGGGCGGTGCGCTCTGGCTCGGCGGCCAGAATCAACTCGGCAAAACTTTCTGGCAATCCATTGACTCTTCGGCCTTCACTGCGCTCACCGTGCAAGGCATGAAATACGCCTTCGGCCGTGAACGGCCTTCACAGACCGACAATCCCAACGAATGGTTCAAGGGCGGCCAGAGCTTTCCGAGCGGCGAAGTGGCTCTGCAGGCGAGCTTTGTCACCCCGTTTATTCTCGAATACCAGCAGGAACATCCCTGGGTATGGGGGTTGGAAGCCCTGCCCGCCTACGACGCGGTGGCGCGCATGAAGACGCAAGGCCACTGGCAGACCGATGTGCTCGCCGGCTGGGCCGTGGGCACGCTCTGGGGCATCTATGCCCACGACCGGCAAACGCCGCTTATCCTGGGTGTCATGCCGCACGGGATTTATGTCGGCCTGCGCGTGACGTTCTAGCGGATTAGCGAATGCGCTGCAAAGCAAGTGAATGATTTTACGCAGCCAAGAAGTGGCCTGGTTCCAGCTTCTCCCACCAGTTCAGCCCCGAGTCGGGTGCATGAAATCTATTGCGACACTTCTACAAATCAGCGGAACAACGTCCCTGTCGTTCCAATCTGAAAAGCCGATCAAATGCCAAGGTTCTTCTTCCAATAGGCCTGGATAGCCTTGACTGTGGAGGGCGGCAGCGGTCCGAAAGCAATAGACTCTGCCATTTTCTGGCCATGCTCAAAGCCCCACAGGAAGAATTTTGTCACCATCTCGTTGGTGGCCTTGGGGGCATCGGTGCGCAGAATCTGCCAGGTGCAGCCCGAGATTGGCCAGGTATCCGGTCCGGGCTGATCGGTCAAAATCACGTAGAAATCTTGGGCCTTGGTGAAATCCACATGCGCCGCTGCCGCCTGAAAACCATTAAGGCTGGGACTGACCAGCTTGCCGTCACGGTTAAACATGCGCACGTAGGTTAGGTTGTTTTCCAAAATATAGGCATACTCCACATACCCGATGGAGCCGCGAATCCGCTGCACGTACGCCGACACCCCTTCGTTGCCTTTGCCGCCTACCCCCACCGGCCAAGCGAGGGAGGTATTTGCCCCCACTTTCTTGGCCCACTCCGGGCTGACCTTGGATAGATAATTGGCGAAGGTGAACGTGGTGCCAGAACCGTCGGCCCGATGCACAACCGTAATGTCCATGTCGGGCAGCGTCATACCCTTATTGAGCGCTTGAACCGCAGGGGCGTTCCACTTTTTGATCTTGCCGAGATAGATATCCGCAATCACCGGGCCACTCAGGATCAGTTCACCCGGTTTGACGCCCGGCAGGTTCACTACCATGTCTTCACCGGCAATCGCAGTCGGGAACTGGATAAGGTGTGCGGCGGCCAGTTCCTCGGGCTTGAGCGGCATGTCGCTGGCGCCGAACGCCACCGTACCCGCCTTGATTTGGGCAATGCCCCCGCCCGAACCGATGGACTGGTAATTCACCTGAATGCCGGTCTGCTGCGCGTAGGCCGTGGCCCATTTCGACACCAGCGGATACACCCAGGTACTGCCGGCACCGGTGAGGCTATTTCCGGCCCAAGAACTCGGCGCCATCGCTCCGGCGCCGGCCACTACCAACAATACTGCAATTAGTTTCATGAGTTTAAACATCTGCGCTACTCCAAATAATATTGATAGAAATCAGAACTTGATCTGGGCCCACAGGCCGATTTCCCGGTTCTTGAGGTCCGTGGTGTTATCGGCGAGATCTTCATACTTGTACGCCAAGGCCCAGGTGATGTTGCGGTTGGCCAGGAACGAGACACCAGCGTTGTAGTATTTATCCTTCTTCGAAGGATCCAGGTCCTTGCTGGGGTTAGCGTTGTCGTAGCGCGCGAACAGCGCGGTACCGTTTGCGGCGATTTGCACCGAGCCGAACAGCGAATAGCCGCTGGCTGAATCGGTCGCGTTGGTGGTGATCGCCGCAGGTGTGAAATTGCTGGCGTGAAAATACTCCGCCCCCAAGGTGACTACCTCGGTTTTATACGCAATCAGGGTGTCCTGACGATTGGCTGTATTCAGTGCCGGAGCGGTAGCCGTATTCTGGCCCAGGTCACCGGTATAACCGCCGATCGCAATCACCAATCCGCTTACCGGATAAAACGCCCACCGCCCTTCCCAGTCCATGCTCTTGCTGCGAGTGGGGTTTTTGTAACCACCGCCGTTGACCAGCGACACCGCATAATTGCTCCAGCCGTTGCTGCCCATGAAATGTACGCCCCAATCGGCAGAGTTGCCGAAATGCAGCCGGTCAATCAGGGTGTTCTCCACAAAACGGTAGCCATAAATGCTCTCGTCGAACGGAATCCACGGCATGTCGGCCGAGCCCAGGCGGAACGTCGCGGCCTGACTTAACTTTGCTTGCACAAAGGCTTTCTTGATGAACAACTGGGTCTCACCGTCCGACTTTAGGTAATTAAAGTCAGTGGTCAGGTTTGCCGACCAGATGCCATCGAAACTATGGTCCACGCCCAGATAGAAACGCTTGACATCAATGCCGTAGCCGGTAACGCCGGTGTCGGCGCCGTTCTGTTGCTGATTGAGGTAAGTCCAATCGGTAAACATCGTGCCGCTCACGGTGGTGCTGCCGGACGTATTGTCGGCCCGTGCCTGCCCCAGGAACAGCACAATCCCCATTAACAAGGCCGAAATCCCGTAAATCTTGCGCATATGGTTCCTCTCCTTCAGGACATTATATGGTTGTGTCTCACGTCAGACCGTGACAGGTCTGACGCGGCGCAAGATTACGGGCGCAAGATGACGCGGATATGACAGCTGCATGAAATTTGTGTGACAGCGGGGCCGGAGGACCCAACGC
Organism: Gammaproteobacteria bacterium; assembly: GCA_018971365.1. Taxonomy (GTDB): domain Bacteria; phylum Pseudomonadota; class Gammaproteobacteria; order Natronospirales; family REEB76; genus REEB76. The sequence goes on from JAGXAZ010000002.1 coordinate 14,380, forward strand.
TCTTGGTTGAATGCGCCGTATTTTGAACGTACAGCTCCGGTCGCAGGAGTTAAGTGCCCAGATTAATACAGGACAGCCAATCCCGCACCAAAGTCATGCGACCAGCCGCCGAGACTGGCGGGAAGCCGCTGACGAAATTCGGCACCCAGTTCAACGTTGGGCGTGCGCACGTACTGCATACTGCCGTCTGCATTGTATCCCGCACCTTGTCCAGGACTGGCGTGATTCTGCGCGTAATCCTCGGCAAAAAGCTACGCACGATCTGAGGCCGCCAGGCCGCGAGCAACAGAAGCGCCTTCAGGATTTTCTCAGGGCCTCTGCAACGCGCAACCGGGTAAGCACCCATAGGGGCACCAGCGCCGCCAGTATTCCGAACACGATGGCCAGAATCACGCCCGCTCCGGTTGCGCGCCAAGTCAGTTCGAAGGTGCCCAGAAAATTCCCCACCAGCGGATACAGCGCATGCGTAACCAGCCAGCTCAGGAACAATCCAACGATGGCGCCGGAAACCAGCAGCAGCAGCGATTCGCCGACCAGCAGACGCATGACCCGGCCGGGCTTGAAACCCAGGGCTCTGAGCAGCGCGATTTCCGCGGTACGTTCGCGCACCGACTGGGCCTGCGCATTACCGACAATCAGCAGCAGCGTGAAGAACACCGCAAAGCCCACGGACACTACGATCGCGCTGATATTGCCAAATTGGCGAATCAGGCTGACGATCTCCTGAGTTTCCGGTTGGGTCAGGGTCTGCGGCGAGGAATTCGCAAATTGCGCATCTATGGCGTTGGAAATGCGTGTGGCGTTGCGGGGATCATCAATGCGTTCGAAGTACCGGAATACCACATCGCGCAAGCGCGGATCGGCCACGCTCTGGTTGAAATACTGATAATGACCAATGAAAAACTCCTTGTAAGCCGACGGTAAATTAGTCTGGTAAATACCGTCCAGGTGGAAATACCATGTGGTACTGCCATCGGTCTGCGCAACCTGCGATTGCACGGGAATGGTCTCGCCCACGGTCCATCCCATGCGCGCTGCCAACGCCGGCCCGGCAATGGCGCCTTGCCGGTCTCCAAACCAAGTCTGGAGTTGAGTGGAATTCACGGTGAATTCAGTAAATACGCGCGTGACGCTATGCACATTGGTAAACAGGACCTGAAACGTATGCTTCGGACCCTTGAAAAACCCCTGGAGACCATCAAAGTAAATTGCGGCCTTTACACCCGGCACAGCGATGATCTTGTCGTAATAGCTCAGGGGCATGATGCTGCCGCGCGCAACCAGATTGTTGGTAACCAATCGCTCCGCGTTGATGATGTTCAACTGACCGAGCATGCCGTAGCGCACCGCCGCAAGTACGCCAAACAGGATGAAGGCCGCCACTATGGACAGCCAGGTGAAAATCGAGCGCCCTTTGCGGCGCCTGATCGCAGACCAGATGATCGTAAATCCGTTCATGCCCTGAACTACCCGCCTGGCGTCGTCCTGCTTCCCTGTGCTTGTTTACCCGTGGCCAAGCTGTGTCACCTGCAATCTCTACGATTGCCTTGACCGGGGAATATGCTGTTGCAGCTCTGCAAAGCTGCGGCTTGACCGGCAAGCGGTAGCGGCTGGCGCCTCAAAGATAACGGCTGCTGCGACCGGATTGCCCCTGGCGCGCCGCGCAGGCGGTCAACTCGAAGCATTTGCCCGGTTGAAAAGGTACGCAGCCATCCGCTCCCCGCTTGGGTTCATAATTCCAACTGAAAGCTGGCAGGCGTCATCCAGACTGACCTTGGTGAATGCAACGGCCCGCTCCCTCCCGCCAGCAAGACCACTATCACCCGCGCTGGCGTGAATGCCAAGCCACCGTGATACGAGCACGCATTTGATTTTGAGTATTGAGCCGTGCACGCGTCGAATCAAAGCTTAACACAAACGGGAAAGGCCGCTGATTTTCAGGAATCCGATCCATCCACATCCCGATTTACGCGGTGATCAGGAAATGGCGGTTGTACGCCAAGTGTATGAACTTGCGGCAGTTGCGCGGGGATGACTGCGCCTGACCGGAATTAAAATACCGAAGCCATCGTACTTGGCGTGCCGCGAAGCATTTGCGCCCGCGCGCGACGGTGAAAATATGGCGCAGCCGCATTCCACGCCCAACGCAGGCCACAGAGCTTCTGGAGCAGGTATGAACTCACGACGGGTGACGGTATGGGGCCCCGGAGTGGCAACGGCATCCTGGCCCAGCTATCCGCAGTATCCGCCCGCCACCACAAATGGACTGTCCATTGGCTCGATTCTGTCACGGCGCCAGTCAATCAGAAGGATTTTGTCAACCCCAGGAAAAATCCACGCCGCGGACCGTACTGTGGCGCGCCCACGCCAATGCCGCTACCACTACGGATTTGGTACACCCTATCGAACAGGTTGACGATCACGAAGCGCATGGTGATATCGCCCACGCGCGGCAAGCTGAAATTGCGGCTGGCGCTGGCATCGAACTGCGCGTAGAACGGCAGGCTGCCGGTATTGGCAAATCCGCTGCGCAGACCGCTGCCGAAAATTGCATCCAGGCTGTAGCGCGTACCGGCCCGGTTGTAGGCCACGCCCCCTGAAGCGGTCCAGGTCTGGTCGTGATCCAGATGCACGTAGTGATCCGAGATGTAGGCGAGTTCCGCCGCATCGAAGTTGTACTGGCCCGAAACTACTTGATTGCCGAGTGCGCGGCCGTAGGCCAGGTTGAAATAAAACGACAGATTTTCTTGCTGGTAGCTGGTGGTGAATTCCACGCCCCAGATGCGGCCACGGGCGTAGTTGAAGGGCGAGAACACCAGCGCCTGGCCGAACTGGCCTTCGTCCAGCAGATTACGCGCGTCCTTGTAGTAGCCGTCCACACCCATCTGCCAATTAGGAGTGAGCACATGGCTGACGCCCAGATCGTAGTAATTGTCGCGTTCGGCGCGCACATCAGTGTTGACGTTGCTGGGCAACGCGTTGGTGGTGTTCTGGAACAGCGCGATATCGCGCGGCGCGATTAGCTCCAGCGTGGGCGGCGTGAAGTAACGCGAATAACCGCCGTGCAGGCTGGTGGTCTCGCTCAGTTTGTACACGAAATTGAGCCGTGGACTCAACTGGTCTTCGCGCATGTAGCCATTGGAAACGTCGTAACGCAGACCGTAGTTGAGCGTGAAGCGCTCGCTCGTCTGCCACTGATCCTGCAGATAGGCGCCGTACAACTCGCCATTCTTGCCGGTGTCATCCACGATGGTGAACGGTACATCACTGGTCTGGCTGCCACCGGCATCAGCCGGGAACACCGACGAGCCATTGTTGCTGGTGGTGCGCTCCTGATCCACGAACAGGCCCCAGCGCAGCGTGTGCCGGTCGTTGAGCACGTAGCTTGTGTCCTCCTGGACGCCGGTGGCGATGTTACGGCGGAATACCTGCGCCGCTACACCGTTGTAGATCAGGTCGCCGATCGGGTCGGGACGATAGTCAATGCTGGAGTAGCGGCTGAAGAGCGCCACCTGGTAATTGAGCGCGTCCTGGATACCCTGCAGTGAAACGATGCCGTAATCATCCAGATCGCGCTGAGTTTCATTTAATTCGGCCGAGGGATAGTCGCTCACGCCCTGCAGTTGATAGAACGGCTGCTGGCCGGGACTGTTGGGGATCTGGAAGTTGCCAAGCGCATGGCCGGCAATGAAACTCAAACGCAAGTCGGAATCGAGGAGATACGAGGCATAGCCGAAAGCGCGGCTCTGCTCGGTGTAATCGTGGATCGGATTGGATGGCATGGGCGATTCGATGCCGAGATCGCTTTGCAGATAGCTGCCGGTGACGTAGTAATCCAGTTTGCCGACGGTGGCACCGTAATCCACGCTTGGCTGGATGGTTGCGTGGCTCCCGCCATACAGGTCCACTGTGCCGCCGCTCTGTTGCAGACCGTCGTTAGTGGTGATGTTAACGATACCGGCGGTGCGGTAACCGTACTGTGCCGGCAGTGCGCCGGTGAGGAAATCAATCCTGCTGATGAAACGTGTGCCGAGCGTATCGCCGAAGCCGCTGATGGGTTCCGGCAGGATTACGCCGTTGATACGGTACTGGATGTCGGCGTGGTCGCCACGCACGTGCAACTGGCCGAAGGAGTCCTGGGCCACACCCGGTGCCTGCAACAGCACGTTTTGCAGCGGCGCGTTGTAGCCCTGCGGCAGGGTCGCGATGGATTGCACATCGAAGCGGTAGCTGCTGGTGCCGGTTTCCGGGTTAAGCGTGTCGCGCGCCACGTTAAGGCGCTCGCCCTGCACCTGCACAGTACCGAGATGGACAGTTTCAGGAATGCCCGTCGCTTTCTCGGAGGTGGCGGCTGTCGGGGCCGGTGTGGCCGCGGGCACGGGTTGGATGCTCGCAGTTTCCGCCGCATGAGTCTGAACCGTGACAAGCAGGGCGCCTGCCAGCAGCGGCAACACCACAAAAATGCGTTTCATGTTCCGCTCCTTTATTGCCGGACACCGCGCGCATAACAGGCGCGCCCGGCCAAGTTATTGTTTCCCACCGCGCTACGCGCACAGGGGTGGACCGCTCAAGCGGCCTCATTCAAGTGAGGGAGGGAGCAGAAAACGGTGGGGCGCGGGGCTGGGGCCTGAGACTGAACCTAAGAGGAACGGCGGAAGAATCCCGCCGCGGAAGGACATGGCGGTACCAGCCGGCATAACTGACGGCCGGGGTAAGGTTGGGTTTGAGGAGATTCGGTGCGCCGTGCGCCAGCGTGTGACACACGGGACAGGCGAGCTCAGCCGCGGTGCTGCGGTGCAGATGGATCAGCTCGATGGAATAGATGCCGACCGTGCAGATCAGCGCCGCCACCACCAGCCAGCGGCGCCAGCTTGCCTGCCGCAACGCCGGATAGAGTCTGCGTGAGGGTTGCGATGCAGCGATCATTGTTTCAGACTTGCTCTGTGCATTCCTGTTTGCAAATCCAGCTTCCTTGCTGCATCGCCTGCAATGACAGCCTAGCACGACCGCCAATATCCGCCAAACCGTGAATCAAAACAGCAGGCCAAACCCTGCGCCGATATAGTGCGACCAGCCCCCGAGATTTCCAGACAGCCGCCGCCCGATTTCCGCGTCCAGCTCGACATCCTGGGCAAACAGATACTGAATGCCGCCATCGGCGTTGTAGCCCGACCCTTGTCCGGGGCCGGTATGCCTCTGTCCATAAACTTCGGCATAGAGCTGCCAGCGTTCTGCAATTTGCCACGTGGCCACCAAGTCCGGATTCAGGCTCCAGTAGTAAGCGCCCGCCTGCAGGTTCGCAGGCTCCGCGAGATGCGTCACGCCGAACATCAGGGTGAGCGCAAAATCCGGCGTCAGGTTATAACCCACGATGCCGTTGACCGCATAGCCGGTGGCGGCCGATCCAAAATCCGGACTCCCGGAGGGTAGCGTCACCAAGGTTTCGCCGGCCCACAACCACCGGGCGTGGTAGCCGAACTGGTGCTTGAGTCCAATGATCGAAGCGCTGCCGCCAGAGCTGGTTTGTCCGCCACCGCCGGGCAGCGGCGTCATCACACGATTGACATTCGGTGGCAACAGCACCAACTCGTTATTGTCCGGCAGACCGAAGCGCAATTCGAGTTGTGGGTAGCTGAGACTGTGGCCACCTCCACTGTCCGGCACGTAACGCGCAACGCCGGCTTCCGACAGCGCCTGACCGGCTTTCACCACACACGGACTGTCGCCGACAGTCGGCCGGTCAATCGCACTGAGCAGCGCATCCGGTCCGGCGCAGGGATCGGGCGTACCGGATTGAGCAACCGCAGCTTGAAAGTAAGCAGCACACAACAAAAACAGTATTACGGTAAAAGCAGCTCTGAATAATTCGTCACCCCCGCGAAAGTGGGCGTCCGGGGATTTGGATTTTCTGGATTCCCGCCTTCGCGAGAATGACGAGAGAGAGCTCACACCCTACCTCTTAGTTAAGGCCGAAGCGCCGCACCAGCCGTCCCTTGGCCCACTGAGTGAGCACGATATAACCCAGCATGACGAGCGGCATCAACAACAGAAAAGACACCGGTACCGGTACCATCTGGAAGCCGTGCGCGAATACGCTGAACGGCAGCCAGATGCCGATCAGGCAGATCAGCAGCGTGGTACCAGCCAGCGCCCAGCTCGGCCGGCTTTGCACGAACGGCACTTTGGCGGTGCGGATCACGTGCACGATGAGCGTCTGGGTGAGGATGGATTCCACGAACCACGCGGTCTGGAACAGCGGTGCGTTGTGCCAGCCGTCATAAATGAGAATCAGGATGCCGAAGGTGATGTAATCAAATACCGAACTCAGCGGTCCGATCACCACCATGTACCAGCCAATGTTTTTCAAATCCCACTTGCGCGGCTGGCGCAGATATTCCGGGTCCACGTGATCAGTGGGGATCGCAGTCTGGGAAAAATCGTACAGCAGGTTATTCACTAGCACCTGGATGGGCGCCATGGGCACGAACGGCAGAAAGATGCTCGCACCCAGCACGCTGAACATGTTGCCGAAATTGGAACTTGCGCCCATCTTGATGTATTTGACGATGTTACCGAACACCTTACGGCCTTCGAGCACGCCCTCCTCCAGAACCATCAGGCTCTTCTCCAGCAGGATGATGTCGGCGGATTCCTTGGCTATATCCACCGCCGTGTCCACCGAGATGCCCACGTCCGCCGTCTTGAGCGCCGCACCGTCGTTGATGCCGTCACCCAGAAAACCCACCACATGGCCGCGGCTGTGCAGCGCGCGGATCACGCGCGCCTTCTGTTCGGGCGAGAGCTTGGCAAACACCGCCGCCCCCTCGGCCACGTCCGTCAGAGCCTCGTCGTTCATGGCCTCGACGTCGCGGCCGAGCACAATGTGTTCCACTTCCAGGCCCACCTGCGCGCAAATCTTGCGGGTCACCGCATCATTGTCGCCGGTCAGCACCTTGACCTTGATGCCGTGCTCGCGGAGCTTGGCAATCGCCTGACCGGCGCTTTCCTTGGGCGGGTCGAGGAAGGCGATGTAGCCGAGAAGCACCATGTCGCTCTCGTCCACGACCGCATATTCGCGCCTGGGCTCGACGATTTCCTTGAAGGCCACGGCGATCACGCGGAAACCGTCCTGATTGAGCGCCTGGGTAACTTCCTGCAGGCGTGCCAGGTCCTCCGGCACCAGTGGCTTGCGATGGCCGTCCACTTCGGCGTGTGAGCAGATGCTGAAGATTTCCTCCACCGCGCCCTTGCAGATGAGCAAATGGCGTGCGTGCTCCTCTTCGACCACCACCGACATGCGGCGGCGCTGGAAATCGAAGGGGATCTCATCCACCTTGCGGTAATTGCGCTCCGGGTGCAGGTCGGCGTACATCTCGACCCTTTCCAGCACCGCCACGTCCAGCAAATTGCGCAGGCCGGACTGATAGTAGCTGTTCAGGAACGCCAGCTCCAGCACCTGTTCGTTGTCGTTGCCGTTCAGATCCACGTGCTTCTCCAGGAACACCTTGTCCTGGGTAAGCGTGCCGGTCTTGTCGGTGCACAGCACGTCAATGGCGCCGAAGTTCTGAATGGAGTGCAGGCGCTTGACGATGACCTTCTTGCGCGACATGGCGAGCGCGCCCTTGGCAAGATTCATGGTAACGATCACCGGGAGCATCTCGGGGGTCAGGCCGACCGCCACCGCCAACGCAAACATCAGCGCCTCGAACCAGTCGCCCTTGGTCAGGCCATTGATCAGGAACACCAGCGGCACCATCACCAGCATGAAGCGGATCATCAGCCAGGTGAAACGATGCACGCCCCTGTCGAAACTGGTTTGCACCCGCTCGCTCACCAGGGTTTTCGCCAGCGAACCGAAATAGGTCTGTGTGCCGGTGGTCACCACCAGCGCGATGGCAGTGCCGCTCACCACGTTGGTGCCCATGAAGCACAGGTTGTTCAGCTCCAGCGCATTGTCGCCGGCCTGTTCCATGGCGGTGGCGAATTTCTCCACCGGCAGTGATTCGCCGGTGAGCGCCGACTGGTTGATGAACAGGTCTTTGGCTGACAGCAGACGCACGTCGGCAGGGATCATGTCACCGGCGGACAGCTGCACCAGGTCGCCCGGCACCAGTTCGTCCAGCGGCACCTGCTGGCGCACCGGCCTGAACAGCAGTTCCGGCGGACCGGCCGCGTCCCCGCGTGCGTCGTCTGGAACGGGAATCGCGTCCTCCACCAGTTCCTGACGCAGAACCGTGGCCGTGGTCGTGACCATGGCGCGCAGTTTCTCGGCTGCACGGCTGGAGCGTGCCTCCTGAAACCAGGCGAGCGTCACCGCTACCACCACCATCAGGGCGATGATGCCGGCGCCCGTAGTATCGCCGGTTACCAGCGACATCACCGACAGCACGATCAGCAGCACGTTCAGGGGATTGCGCACGCGGACAAACAGCTGGGCCAGCCAGTGCTTTTTCTTTTCCCGCGCCACCGTATTGTGACCATACTGCTCGAGGCGTTCGACGGCCTCGGGCGCGGTCAGCCCCTGAATGCTGGTGCGGAATTCGTCGAGCGCCTCCTGCGCACCCCGACAGCTGACTTCCAGCAGCCGCGTCGACACCTGCCCGGACAGGCGTTCGCTCCCGACCCGGGCGCCGCGTCCTGGACTGAAGACGTTCAACAAAGTGTCGCCGACCTTGCGTTCCATGTTCTCACCGCGCGTGCGGATGCCGGCGGTGCAGATACCGGCGGTTTTCATCGCATACGATTACGACCGATAGCGCCTGGACCGGAAAACGGTGTGCCGTCTGGCATACACGCCGGCAAAACGCGCAACGCCGCGCGGGCACACGAGTGTCGGCTGCTGTGACTCTGGAATCAGACATGGCCCGCATGGTTTCTCCGTGTGCCCAACGGCACGCGTCCACGCGGCAAATCGAAATGCGGCGGGAAACGCGAGCGTCAGACGGTCATGTATATACAGTGACTACCGCAACTGCCCATGCGGGCGCCTCCAACAGCTTTGACGGCGCGCATGCTAGTCCCGGTCCATTTTCGAGTCAACGGACTTGCGCCGCATTTTGCAGGAATTTTCGCGTATGCCGCAGGTCAAAACCCGAAAAAAAAGGCCGGTAATCGCCGGCCTTTTCATTTCGGATCTACACGCTCCGCCTGCAGGGACCAAACCCGGGTCGCGATCAGCGTCGCGGTCGGGTGTCCCCTGCTGCCCGGCAATTCCTATTGTGGGTTCGGTCCCTTCACCACCTCGACCAGGTCCGCCGGCCGCAGCCATTGCCTGTAAGCCGCCTGGATTTGCGGCGCGGTGAGTTCCAGAAAATGCCGTCCGGCAATCAGCGGCTCGTCCAAAGGCAGACCATCCACTGAGCGCTGCAACCAGCCGCCGGCGATGCTTCCCACGCTCGCTTCCTTGAGCGGGATGCTGCGCAAGGCCAGGGCTTTGGCGCGCCGCAGTTCCACCGCGGTGACCGGAGTGGTCTGCATTTCGGTCAGATCGCGCACCACGAGATTGCGGGCCTGGTCGACCTTGTCCGGATCACTGCCGTATTCAACCGAGAAGGTGCCGCGCGTGGGCGTGAGCACCAACCGGGAACTGACGTTGTAAACCAGCCCGGTCTTCTCGCGCAGGTCGCGGTACAGGCGCGAGGCATAAAAGCCCTGCCCCAGTACCGCGTTGCCGAGTGCCAGCGCATAGCGGTCCGGACTGGTGAGATTCACGCCCAGGGTTTCGCTGAGCGCAACCGTATCCTGCACGCTGGATTTGTCCGGCACCACGGTACGCGGCGCCGGCTTGCTGAGCGGGATCGCAGGCAGATTGGTCTCTGGCTTGGGTCCCTGCGCTTTCCAGTCGCCGAAATACTTCTCGATGACCGCCTTGGCCGTGGCGGGCGTGACTGCACCCATGACCACGATAGTGGTCAGATCCGGACGGAAGGCACTGCGATGATAGTCTTGGACGTCGGTGAGCGTCAGACCCATGATGCTTTGCGGCGTGGCTTCGCGCAGCGCCGGGTCGCCGGCCGGCACCAGCGCCTGGGTGATGGAGCGCCGGAACAGGTAATCGGGGCTTTGCAACTGGCCGGCCTGCAGGCGCGCCATCTGCATCTGCACTACCGGGAAATACTGCGCCGGGAGGGCGGGATGCAGCTCATTGTCGGCCAGCAGTTGCACCGCGCGCTCGAAGTGCGCTACCGGCGCCTGCACCGAGAACTGCGTGCCGGCGCTTTCCTGCGCAGCGATATCGTCCAGCGCTTTTTGGAAGGCCACACGGTCAAGTGTGGTGGTACCGTAGCTGAGCAGGCCGTCGAGCACGTCCGCGACGCCGTCCTGACCTGAAGGTTGCTGCAGATCCGGCTGGCTCTTGACCCGGCCATAGACCGAAACCGTGTCGCTCACGTTCGTGGGTTGGACGATGAGCCGGAGGCCGTTCGGCAGTGTGCTCACCACCGGGTCCAGCGTGCGCTTGGGCAGATTGAGGCGCGCCAGCGCGCTGCTCGCCCACTTGGGCAAGGTAACGGCTTTTTCGGGTGCGGCACTAAAGGATTCCGCCCCGCCAAAACCCTTCGCGGCTACCGGTTTGCCGGACGATTCCGGCGTAAGGATCGCGGTGAACGCGTGTCCTTGATCGAGATACTCGCGCGCCACGCGGTCCACGTCCGCAACCGTGACCTTGTCGAAGGCCGCGATCATGTCATCGGGCGAGTTCAGGCCCTGCACCGCCAGCGCCTCGGACCAAGTCTGCGCCAGGCCGTCCACCGAGTTCTTCTGGAATTCGAGCTGGGCGATTTCCTGGCGCTTGGCGGCGGCCACCAGATCCGCGGGTACGCCCTGCTTCACGGTGTCGGTCAGTACCCGGCTGATCTCCTGGGTCAGTGCCGCGGAATCACCGCCCTTGGGGAACACGCCCACGGCAAGCCCGGCGCCGGCGGCAGGCAGAGACGCATTGAAGAACGTCGCATACAAGGCTTTGCCTTCCGGCACCAGCGCATACAGATTACCGCGCTGACTCGCCAGAACGTCGCTCAGAATCTGACCGGCGGCGTAATCGGGGCTGTGGTAACCGGGCGTACGGAAGGTGACGACCGCAAGCCCATAGGGAGTATCGGTCGGCAGCTTCAGGGTCTGCGGCTGCACGGTTTCGAATTTCACCGCCGGACGCGGCGGCAGGCGTTTGGCAGGTATGCCGGCAAACAAGGTTTTGACCCTGGCCACCGTACTCGGGGGATCCACGTCACCCACGATCACCAGGATGGCGTTGTTGGGTGCGTACCAGTTGCCATAGAACTTGCGCAGCATCTCCGCCGTGGTCTTGTTGAACGACGGCCGGGTGCCGAGCGCGTCATGTTCGTAAGGCGTGCCCTTGAACAATACCGCCTGCAGCTGCTTGAACATCAGATACTGGGGATTCGACAGATCGCGTGACACTTCCTGCTCGATGGCGCCGCGCTCCTTCTCCCATTCAGCCGCACTCAGATCGAGGCCGCGCATGCGCGTCGCGGCGATGTGCAAGGCCACATCCAGGTCATCCGACGGCACCGTGAAGAAATACTGGGTGACCGTATTCTGCGTATCGGCATTGAAACTGCCGCCCATGGCGGCGGCGATCTCCGCGAGCTGGTCCTTGGACAAGCCCGGGCTGCCGCGGAACATCATGTGCTCGAGTGCATGCGCGGTGCCGGGAAAGCCGTCCGGCGCCTCGTTCGATCCCACCAGGTAATTCATCATCGTGGTTACGACCGGCGCAAGGTCGTTTCTCACCACCACCACACGCAGGCCGTTCTTGAGCGTGGCGCGCACCACATCCGGAGTGCCGGCCCTGGCGAAAACTGCGGGCAACAGGCCAACAGAAAGCAGCAGGAACAGCATAAGACCGCGTTTCACATGGCGCGACATGGGAGTCCTCCGAAGTGCAGTTGTCACCGCCGGGCAGCGGGCCGCGGGATTATCCCGCTTTCGCGCAAGGCTCACAAGCAGCAAGCGCGCGCAAAAAAGTTTTTGAGCTGCGGCGGTGTGTGTTCGGCGTTTGCAGGTAGAAATTCCGGCTGGACTCAACGCCGCACCGCAACCAATCGTGCGTGGCTGCTGATTTCGACCGGGGATTTAGATCGGCCGGGTGGTACCATCTGCACAGGTATCAGCGAGTTGGACGGCATCAAGTGCCGCGGAGCTGCGGCGCGCAAAGGAATGCAATAGGCATGCAGCTGCCGCTGGATTTAGGCATCCACACCCTTAGCCACGAGGTGCTGTACATCGTCAACTGCAGGGCCGAAGGCCGGCCGGTTCAGCACGTGCAGCGCCTGCGCATCGGAAGACGCGCGCGCGTTGTCTGACAGCAGCAAAAATAAAACCGCCGCCACCAGCACCGGCAGCCAACTACGCTTGCCCGGTGTGATGACGGCGGTCATGGCTGTTGGCCTCAGCCCACGGCCTGCCGATCAACCGCGGCCGGGGCCGGGATGATTCTGAGCATGGCGCACATGGCGCAGATGACGGCGGTTTTTCTTGTCGTGGCGGATGTCCCTTTTGTCGTGGCGCATATCCTTTTCCTGGGCCTGGGCTTTCTTGAACTTGCCCTGGGTTACGTCCTTGTTGATCTGGCGCTGATCCTGGCGCACATCGCGCTTGTCCGCACGGATGTCGCGGTTGTCCCTGTGGATCTGACGGGTTTCTTTCTGCTGGGGGGTGGCCGCCGGGGCCGGGGTCTGCTGGGCAAACACCAGCGGACTGGCGGAAAGGGCCAACAGGGCGCCCGCAACCAGTGCAATGGACGGTTTCATGCTTGCAATCTCCTTTAAGGATGGATATTCAACCGGGTATTCCCGGTCTTAGGCTCCCCCAACGCGCTGCGTGTCACCGAGTTGACCGGGGCGGGCGGAAAATAAGCCGTGTCCAGGTCAACCGGAAACCGTGAGACCGCGCTTCCCGATGCCATGAAGGAGGCGCAGCGGACCTGGTTTGATTCGCGGATGTCAGGCCATATAGCCTAGGTTCGGTGCCAGCCAGCGCTCCGCCGTTTCCAGATCCATGCGCTTGCGCTGCGCGTAGTCTTGCACCTGATCGCGATTGATTTTACCCACGGCAAAATAACGCGATTCGGGGTGCGAGAAATAAAACCCGCTGACCGCCGCGGCCGGCCACATGGCGTAATGTTCGGTGATCTTGATTCCGGTGCGCCGCTCCACGTCCAGCAGCTGCCAGATGCCGGCTTTTTCGGTGTGTTCGGGACAGGCGGGATAACCGGGCGCGGGACGTATGCCTTTATATTGCTCCTGAATCAAGCCGTCATTGTCGAGTTGCTCATCCGCAGCGTAGCCCCAGAATTCCCTGCGTACCCGCGTATGCAGCAGTTCCGCGAAGGCTTCCGCCATCCGATCCGCCAATGACTTCAGCAGAATGGCGCTGTAGTCATCGTGGTCCGCTTCAAAACGCTTGAGGTGCGGCTCGATGCCGAGGCCGGCCGTGACCGCGAAAGCGCCGAAGTAATCCTCCAGGCCGGTGTCGCGGTGCGCCACAAAGTCCACCAGACACTGATTGGGTTTGCCGGGCGGTTTCTGCTGTTGCTGGCGCAGAAAATGAAAGGTAATCAATTCCCGCTCGCGCTTGCCGTCGCGGAATACCGCCACATCGTCGCCGTTGACCGCGTTGGCGGGGAACAGCCCGTACACGGCGCTGGCGCGAAGCCATTTTTCCGCGATCACGCGGTCCAGCATGTGATTCGCGTCGGCGAACAACTTGCGTGCCGCCTCGCCCTTCTCGGCATCCTGCAGGATCCGCGGATAACTGGCCTTCAATTGCCAGACGTGAAAGAACGGTGTCCAGTCTATGTAACGGCGGATGTCGGCGAGCGGATAATCATTGAACGCCTCCACGCCCAGCGCGCGCGGCTTGGGCGGGACGTAACCACCCCATTCGATGGGCGTGCGATTGGCGCGCGCCTGTTCCAACGTCAGCCACTGGGTGTGATCCTCGCGGCCGGCGTGCTGCGCGCGTACCTGCGCGTATTCCTGCTGAATGGAATCCGCAAACGCCTGCCGCCCCTCCCCCAAGAGGCTCGCGGCCACACCCACGGCGCGCGAGGCGTCCTTCACGTAGGTCACGGAGCCGGTGTAATTGGGCGCGATCTTGACCGCCGTGTGCACGCGCGAGGTAGTGGCCCCACCGATGAGCAGCGGAATCGTGAATCCGGCACGCTGCATTTCCCTGGCGACGTGGGTCATTTCCTCCAGAGAGGGCGTGATCAGGCCGGACACGCCGATGATGTCCGCCTTTTCGGTGCGCGCGGTTTCCAATATCTTCTGGGCCGGCACCATAACGCCCAGATCCATCACCTCGTAGTTGTTGCACTGCAAGACCACGCCTACGATATTCTTGCCAATATCGTGCACGTCGCCCTTGACCGTGGCCATCACGATCTTGCCCTTGGCACGGGCGTTGGCGTCCTTCTCCGCCTCTATATAAGGTGTGAGATAGGCCACGGCTTTCTTCATCACGCGTGCCGACTTCACCACCTGCGGCAGAAACATCTTGCCGCTGCCAAACAAATCGCCAACCACATTCATACCGTCCATGAGCGGGCCTTCGATGACATCAATCGGCCGCTTCGCCTGTTTGCGTGCCTCTTCCGTGTCCTCTTCTATATAGTCGGTGATACCCTGTACCAGCGCGTGCGCCAGCCGCTGATTGACGGGTAGTTGGCGCCAGGCAAGATCCTCGGTTTTTTTTCGGCCGCCGTCCTGTACATTCTGAGCAAAATGCACCAGCCGCTCGGCCGCGTCGGGCCGCCGGTTGAGCAACACATCCTCCACATATTCCAGCAGATCTTTCGGAATGTCCTCATAAACCGCGAGCTGGCCGGCGTTGACGATGCCAATGTCGAGGCCTGCGCGAATGGCGTGGTACAGGAACGCCGAGTGCATGGCCTCGCGCACAGTATTGTTGCCGCGAAAGGAAAACGACACATTGCTGACGCCGCCGCTGATCAGTGCTTGCGGCAACTTCTGCTTGATCTGCTTGACCGCTTCGAAGTAGTCCATGGCATAGTTGGCGTGTGCCTCAATACCGGTGCCGACCGGAAAGATATTCGGATCGAAAATGATGTCCTCGGTTGGAAAGCCCGCCTTTTCAGCCAAAAGCCTGTAGGCGCGTTCGCAGATGGACACGCGCCGTTCCAGTGTGTCGGCTTGGCCGGTTTCGTCGAAGGCCATCACCACCACGGCGGCACCGTAGCGACGCGCCAGTTTCGCCTCGCGCAGAAACTTTTCCTCGCCTTCCTTGAGGCTGATGGAATTGATAACGCATTTTCCCTGCAGGCATTTGAGCCCGATCTCGATTATTTCCCAACGTGAGGAATCAATCATCACCGGCAGCTTGCAGATATCCGGCTCGGAAGCCATGAGTTTCAGGAAGCGCTCCATGGCCGCGACGCCATCCAACATGCCCTCATCCATGTTCACGTCTATCATCTGCGCGCCGTTTTGTACCTGCTCGCGGGCAACGTCCAGCGCAGTCTCGTAATCGCCGTCGAGAATCAGTTTCTTGAATTTTGCCGAGCCGGTGACGTTGGTGCGCTCTCCCACGTTCACAAACAGGCTGTCGGGACCGATATTCAGGGCTTCCAGCCCGCTCAGCCTGCATTTGGGTTCGATGGCGGGAATTTCGCGGGGCACATGTCTCGCAATCACCTCGGATAGAGCACGGATGTGGTCCGGGGTGGTGCCGCAGCAGCCGCCGACGATGTTGACAAAGCCGCTTTCCGACCACTCGCCGATGAGCGCTGACATGTGCTCGGGGGTTTCGTCATAGCCGCCGAAGGCATTGGGCAGGCCGGCGTTCGGATGCGCGCTCACATAGCAGTCGGCGATGCGCGCCAGCTCCTCGACGTACGGACGCAACTGCTCCGCGCCGAGCGCGCAGTTCAAACCGACACTGAAGGGCCGGACATGGCGCACCGAATTCCAGAAGGCTTCCGGTGTTTGCCCGGAGAGCGTGCGCCCGGAAAGATCGGTGATCGTGGCCGAAATCATCACCGGCACACGCTCGCCGGTTTTCTCGAAATGCTCCTCGATAGCGAACAGCGCCGCCTTGCAGTTAAGCGTGTCAAACACGGTCTCAACCATCAACAGATCGGCGCCTCCGTCCAGCAGGCCGCGAATGGCTTCGGCGTAGGTGGCGCGCAACTCGTCGAAGCTCACGTTGCGGAATCCAGGATCGTTTACCTCTGGCGAAATGGATGCGGTGCGGCTGGTGGGACCGAGAATGCCGGCCGCGAAGCGCGGTTTCTCCGGCGTGGCGCGCGTCATCTTTTCCGAGAGTCTTTGTGCCAGGCGCGCGGCCTCGCGGTTCAGTTCATACACCAGCGCTTGGGTACCGTAGTCGGCCTGCGAGATAGCGGTCGAATTGAATGTGTTGGTTTCGATGATATCGGCGCCGGCATCGAGATAAGCCTGGTGAATTTCCTCAATCACATGCGGCCGCGTCAGCACCAGCAAATCGTTGTTGCCCTTGAGATCGCGCGGATGATCCTTGAAGCGCTCGCCGCGAAATTCCTGCTCCAAGAGCTTGTAGCTCTGGATCATGGTGCCCATGGCGCCATCCAGCAGCAGGATGCGCTTGGCGAGCAGTTGTTCGAGTTGAGCCTGACAGGACACGAAACTCACGTCCTCGAAGCCGCGCGGCTTGCGCCTGCCGACGGCGCGGCCCGAATGCCGAGCAGATGACAGATCGCACGCGTCAGTTCTGCACGGTTCAATGTGTAGAAATGGAATTCTTGCACGTCTTCGGATTGCAGCCTGCGGCACTGCTCTCCGGCTAGGTGCGCCGCCACCAGCATGCGGGTTTCCGGATCAGCGTCTAAACCTTCGAAGTGATGCGCCAACGAGGCCGGCACGCTCGCGCCGCAGCGCGCCGCAAATTTCTTCACCTGATTGAAGTTCGTTACCGGCAAAATGCCCGGCACCAGTGGCATGTGCACGCCGGCTTTGGCGGCCCGGTCGCGAAAGCGCAGGAACACCTCCACGTCGAAAAAGAACTGCGTGATGCCGCGGGCCGCGCCGGCATCCTGCTTGCGCTTGAGATTATCCAGATCGGCTTGTGCCGATACTGCGTCGGGATGGGTTTCCGGATGTGCCGCCACACTGATCTCGAAATCCGCGATCTGTTTGAGGCCCGCTACCAGTTCGGAGGCACGGGCGTAGCCCTGCGGATGCGGCGCGAACCGGCCCTCGCCCTCCGGAGGATCGCCGCGCAGCGCCACGATGTGGCGGACGCCGGCCTGCCAGTAGCGGCGCGCAATTACTGCAATCTCGTCGCGGCTCGCGCCCACGCAAGTCAGATGCGCCGCGGGTCGCAGGCCGAGCTGCCGCTCGATGGCTACCACGGTGGCATGCGTGCGCTCGCGGGTCGAGCCGCCGGCGCCGTAGGTGACCGACACAAAGCGCGGCGCAAGCGGCGCGAGGCGCTCCAGAGCCTGCCACAGCTTCTGCTGCAACTGCGGCGTACCCGGCGGAAAGAACTCGAACGACACCGCGGGCTGCACGGGGAAGGCGCAACGGTCCCGGGGGGTGGAAAGCAGATTCATGTTCTGCTCCTGACGCTTTAGCCGTGGGCGCGGGACGCGGCCCGCCCGGCACTGCAAGTTGTCACTTAATTCAGCGCACGCTGAAAAAACAAAACCCGCTCAGCTTGCGCCAGAGCAGGTCTCGGAGAGCCCGCTTTAGCCGTATTTGTATAGCGCCCGCAAGCTGAGTATCAAATCGGCGCTGTGACAATTATTGACTCTCGGATTCTAGCTGTCAACCCGCGAACGGCGCAGATTGCGCACATGCCTCCACACATACCAGACAAAGGCCATCACCGCGATCACCACGATCACCGTATCGAAGCGGTGAAACCACGGGCCGAGCGTGTCCCAGTGCTCGCCCAGGCGCAAACCGATCCAGGCGAGCGCCCAGGACCAGATGAAGGAACCGATGAAGGTATAGACGATGAACTTGACCAGCGGCATGCGCGCCACGCCCGCTGGAAAGGCAATGAAGGTGCGCACCAGCGGCAGCAAGCGGCCGACGAAAACGATGATGTCACCGTGACGCTGAAACCAGCGGTCGGCCGCGTCCAAGTCGTGATGCGATACCAATATATAGCGGCCGTACTTCTCCACCAGCGGCCGTCCGCCCCAGGCGCCGATCCAGTAGGCGACCAGCGAACCCAGCACGCAGCCCAGGCCACCGGCGCAGGCCACCAGCCACAGGTTCAACTCGCCGCGGAACACCAGGTAGCCGGCGAACGGCATGATGATTTCCGAGGGCAGCGGAATGCAGGCGCTTTCGATGGCCATGAGCAGCAGCACGCCGCCGTAGCCGAGCGTGGAGATGGTCGCGACGATGAAGCCCGCGACGAGCGCCACCAGTTTGGCGATCATCCGGCGCTCACAATTTTGAAGGTGGCGGCGGAGGTGGCGGCGGCGTCATGCGCGACGGCCGGATTTCCGCAAACCGCAGCCGCAAGCCCAGTTCCACCGTACGGTCCGGAGGAATCTGGTAGAAGTCCGTGGCGCGGATGGCATTGCGCGACATGTACGAGAACAGCCTTTCGCGCCATGCCATCATCGTGGGCATGTTGCGCGTGGGCACCAGCGTTTCGCGGCCGATGTAGTAGGTGGTGGTCTCGGGGTCAATGTTGAGGCCAAAATCCCGCGCACGCCGCAGCGCCTGCGGCACATTGGGAATCTGCATGAAACCGTAATGGGCAAGCACGCGGTAAAAGCCCAGTTCCAGCCGCTCCACCTGCAGGCGGCGCTGCGGATGCACGAACGGCACATCTTCGGTGAGCACCGTGAGCAGCACCACCTGCTCGTGCAGCACCTGATTGTGCTCCAGGTGGTGCTGCAGCATGGGCGGCGTGCCGAGATTGGGCGCGGTCATGAAAATCCCGGTGCCGGGCACGCGCACCGGCTGCAGACTGCGGATGTGATCCAGAAACGCATCCAGCGGCTGGGTACTGGCGCGCAGCCGGTCAATCAGGTTCTGCCGTCCGGTGGCCCAGGTGGTCATGATGGTGAAGCCCACGAGTCCGACCAGCAGCGGAAACCAGCCGCCATCCCAGATCTTGAAAATGTTGGCGAGGAAGTAAACAAAATCCACGATGAGAAAACCGCCGATGATCGGCGCCACCACCACCATGGGCCAGCGCCAGTGCTCGCGCATGACGAGAAACAGCAGCATGGTCGTGAGCAGCATCGTGGAACTCACCGCCACGCCGTAGGCCGCCGCGAGGTGTTCTGAACTCTTGAATCCGAGCACGATCAGGATCGTGGTGATGGCCAGTATCCAGTTGAGCGAGGGAATGTAAATCTGGCCTTCCCTGTCCGCCGAGGTGCGCACGATGGTCAGGCGCGGGCTTTGTCCGAGCTGAATGGCCTGGCTCATGAGCGAGAACGCACCGGAGATCACCGCCTGCGACGCAATCACCGCGGCGGCGGTGGCCAGCGCCACCATGGGATACAGGAACCAGGACGGTGCAAGATTGTAGAAGGGTTGCGCCACGGTCTGGCCGGGATACGCCAGAATCGCGGCCGCCTGGCCGAAGTAATTCAGCAGCAGCGCCGGCATCACGTAGAAAAACCACGAAAAGCGTATCGGCGCCTTGCCGAAATGCCCGACGTCGGCATACAGCGCTTCCGCACCGGTGACGCACAGGAACACCGCGCCCAGCACCACGATGTCGGCGAAACCGTGATGGAAAATAAAATCCAGCGCATACGCGGGGTTTATGGCCACCAGTACCGCCGGATACTCGATGATGGCAATCAGGCCCAGCAGCCCGATGACCACGAACCAGATCACCATGATCGGCCCGAATATAAAACCCACGCGCCGGGTGCCGTTCTTCTGGAACAGGAACAGCAGCAACAGCACGATTACGGTGACCGCGATGATCACCGAGCGGCTGATCGTCGGGGTCGCGACCTGCAGGCCTTCCATGGCGCTCAACACCGAAATCGCCGGCGTGAGCATGCCGTCCCCGTACAGCAGCGCGGCCCCGAACACCCCGATCGCGACCAGCACGCGCGAGCGCTTGCTGCGGCGCAGGCGCCAGGGATCCAGCAGCGACAACAGCGCCAGGATGCCGCCTTCGCCCTTGTTGTCGGCGCGCATCACGAACAACTGGTACTTGATGCACACGATGATGATGATCGTCCACAGCACCAGCGACACCACGCCGAGCACGTTTTCCGGCGTCATGCTGAGTCCATAGCCGCCGGAAAACGCGCTCGACATTACGTACAACGGACTGGTACCGATGTCGCCGAATACCACCCCCAAGGCGCCGAGACTCAGGCCCAGCAAACGTTTGCGGTGCGCAGCGTCGCCGTTGGCGATACCGGGTCGCAGGCCGTGGGTGGCGTTGTATGATTCCGGCTTGTGCACTCAGGGCCTCGCCCGTCCGGTATTCCCAAAACACAACCGGCCGGTCTCATGCGAGCACCAGCCGGTATTCCCTGATGGATCGTTGCTGAAGATTTCTGCGGCGCTAGCGCCCGGTTTTGTATAGTTTCGGGCGCGCATTGTACGCCCAATATCACGGCGTGCCAGGCGACCGGATTTCGTCGAGTGCTGCCGATACGCAACAAGTGGCGTCCCCAGGGGGATTCGAACCCCCGTTACCGCCGTGAAAGGGCGATGTCCTGGGCCTCTAGACGATGGGGACGAGGCGGAAAAACGTCTCCGAAATCACCATAAGTCGACGCAAGTGGTGAGCTCGCTTCCGACCAGACTATCAGGCGAAGCATCGCTTTGCCCCGCCGAGTGCACGGACAGGATGTCCGGGCCGGACTGCGCGCCATGGACGGCTCTGTGCCACTCTCAATTTGTAAAGATTTGGTGGAGCTAGCCGGGATCGAACCGGCGACCTCCTGCATGCCATGCAGGCGCTCTCCCAGCTGAGCTATAGCCCCACGCGGGGCGCGTATTTTCCGGCCTGCCATGCGCACTGTCAATCAAATCGCTGCTGCGTCAGGCATTTGGCGTCCTGATCCAAGCGAGCGCTCGATCCAGTCGACGCAGCGTGACATCACGGCCGAGGATTTCCAGCGTCACATCTATGGGCGGTGATACGCCGCCACCGGATACCGCGACACGCAGCGGTTGTGCAACCTTGCCGAGCTTCACGCAAGCCGTCGCCGCGATGTCGTCCAGAATCGCGTGAACGGCCGTGGCCGACCAGTCACCGGGCGCGGCCAACCGCGTGCGCAGCGCCTCGAGTGCCGGCAGGGATTCGGCAGTGAGATGCTTGCGCGCCGCTCCGGGTTCGTAGTCGGCAAAATTCCGGAAGAAGAATTGACTGTTCTCTGCCATCTCCTTGAGCGTCCGGGCGCGTTCCGCCTGCGTGCGCACTACGGCGGCCAGCTTGGCGGCGTCATCCGTCTCGATGCCCAGACGCGAAAGATGCCAGCGCAACTCGGCCGCAAGCAGCCGCGGATCACAGCTTTTGATGTACTGCTGGTTCAACCACAGGAGCTTCTCGGGATTGATGGCCGAGGCCGACTGGTTCACGTCGCCCAGCTCGAAATACCCGATCATCTGCTCACGCGTGAATATTTCCTGGTCGCCGTGCGACCAGCCAAGACGCACCAGATAATTCAGCAGGGCCGCCGGCAGAATGCCATCCTCGCGGTATTGCATCACGCTCACCGCACCGTGGCGCTTGGAAAGCTTGGTGCCATCCGGGCCCAGGATCATCGGCAGGTGTGCATACTCGGGCGCCTGCACCCCCAGCGCCTCGAAAATATTGATCTGGCGCGGCGTATTGTTCAGATGATCGTCGCCGCGGATTACGTGCGTGATACGCATGTCCATGTCGTCCACCACCACGCTGAAATTGTAGGTGGGCGCACCGTCCGAGCGCTGGATGATGAGATCGTCCAGTTCCGCGTTGTCGAAGACCACCCGGCCGCGGACCAGATCATTTACCACCGTCTGGCCGGTCTGCGGGTTCTTGAAGCGCACTACCGGTGCGACGCCGGGGCGTGGCTCATGGTGCTCGCGGCAACGTCCGTCATAACGCGGCTTTTGCTTGCGTGCCAGCTGTGCGGCGCGCATCTGTGCGAGTTCCTCCTTGCTGCAATAGCAGTGATATGCATGTCCCGATTGCAGCAGCTGTGCGACTACCTCGCGGTAGCGTGCGAAACGCTGCGTCTGATAGAACGGGCCTTCGTCGGGCCTGAGGTCCAGCCACGCCATGCCGTCGAGTATTGCCTGCACCGCCTCGGGCGTGGAGCGCTCGCGATCCGTGTCCTCGATGCGCAGCACGAATGCGCCGCCGTGATGACGTGCGTACAACCAGCAGAACAGCGCGGTGCGCGCGCCGCCGATGTGCAGATAGCCGGTGGGACTCGGAGCGAAGCGGGTGCGGACGGTCATGCGGGTAGCGGGTAATCCATCGAGGCGCGCATCTTACACGCCGGGCGCGTGCCTCAGGGGCGGAACTGCAGCAACTGGCCGAGCAGCTTCGCGGTATTGATCTGCTCGCCGCTCAAGGCCATGGCCAGCAGCTCGCCGCCCAAGAGCTGCGGCGAGAAAATCAAATCCGGGTGCACGCGCTTCACGCTCTCGAGATTGTGCAGGTCACGGACCCGCACCACGGTTTTGACCGTGGGCGCAAGCTCGCGCACCGCCAGCACCATAAAAGCGTTCTCGTTGTCGTCTTCGCTCAATGCCAATACCGCTTTCGCCTGTTCCACCCCGGCTTTGCGCAGCACCTCAAGACTGCTGGGGTTGCCTACCACGATGTCCTGCCCCGCGTGCGTAGCCGATGCGCCTTCTTGCTTGTGAATAAAGGTAATCTGCTCATGGCGCGCCTGCAGTTCCCGGCAGGTATAGTCGCCGAGCGCGGTATCACCCACGATCACGAAATGGTTGCTGCGTTGCATCTTTTTCTCTCCCGGCTTCAGCAGGCTGGCGAGCCTGCCGTTGATGACCGGCACCAGGATGGCGCCCAAGGATACGGCAAAAATCGCCACGGCCAGTACGATGAATGACACCACGAATAACTTGGCCTCGATGGTCTGCGGCGTGATGTCTCCGTAGCCGACGGTGGTCACGGTGACCACCGAAAAATACAGGGCCGTCGCCAGATCGGTGATTGGCGGCTTGAATTGCGCACCCAGCTCCAGACTGCCAAATACCGCGTACACCAGCAGCAGGGCGATGCTGGTGACCGCAAACAGGGTGCCCGCGGCCACGCTGCTGCGCTGGAAGCTGCGATAACTGACCAGCGTCGCGACCAGCAGAATCACGTTGTACACCAGCAGGGTCGAGGAGCTGGCGGACGGTTTGAGGATGCCGAATATCAGACTGGCCGCAAGGATCAGAATCACGATGACCCAGGCCAGTTTGGAGCGCAGCAGCATGCCGATTGCCATGATGATCAGGAACACACCGATCACGACGCCAGGCACGCCACTGGCGGCCGAATACATCAGCGCCGCGGATTGCACCGCATGGGTGTTGCTGAACAGGTGCAGGTGAAGCGCGCGCGCGATAGCCGGCGAAATTCTCAGCAGGCCGAACAAGGCGATTGCAGCCGCCAGCACCACATGTGGAAACCACAGATCCAGGTGCAAATCGCGCCGCAGCCGCGCATATGCGCGTCGCACGCGCGGACGGAAACCCGCGTTCAGATGCTTGGCGAAATCCAGGGGACCGGTCATCGGCAACAGCCGCCGCGTGTAACGCGCGTTATTTGTAATACCAGTTGAGCGCGGCTTCCAGGCGATTGCCGTTGTTGGTGTGTTCGGCAGAAACCGTGAGCGCCGTCATGCTGCCGCCGAAGATCAGGCCGAGGCGCTCGCCAAACGGGCGGCGGCCAAAATCGGTATTGCGCTCGGTAAGAATCGCCGCCGTCAGGCCGACGAAACTCGACAGATGGCTCTGGAAACCGTAGCTCAGGCGCCAGTAGTAATCACGCGCGCCACCCAGACTTCCGCTCAGTTGGTCACGCAGATACGAGAGGTTGACGTAAAAGGATGTCGAGGCGTTGTACTGCTGATGGGCGCCGACACCCAGGCCCGCAAGGTCGTGGCTGCCGGGCAGACGGTCGAAATTCAAAGAGTTCCATTCTCCGAAAACGTACACCTGATCCGGGAAATCATAGGCGAATCGCAAGCCGTTGCCCGCCGACAGACTGTTGAACGCATAGGATTGCTCGGACAGACGATTGACCTGCAGATAGCTGTAACTGAACACATCCTGCGACCCCGCGGGCTGCGCCGGCGCCGAGGACTGATCGACGCTCGGTTGCAGCGGCTGGCCCTGCACGGCACTCGTCTGTTGGGCAATACACACCAGCGGCCAAATCAGTATCAGGCAGGCGCTGCACAATCCTGCAAGTGTCTTCGACATGTTTCACCTCTTTGATCGTTACCGGTGCACGTTGGCGGGCCCGGGGCGCATCAGTTTAGCCCATCCGCGGCTGTCACACGAGAAACACCATTGCCAGCAGTCCCACCAATGTCAGTACCACGGTGTATGGCAGCGCCATCCACACCATGCGCAGGTAGGACAGGCGGATCAAGGGCGCGACTCCGGAGGTCAACAGAAACAGGAACGCCGCCTGCCCGTTGGGAGTGGCGATACTCGGTATATTGGTACCGCTGTTGACCGCCACCGCGAGCAGGTCGAATTGTTCCCGGCTGATGTGCTGCGCCGCGAACGCATCCTGCAATTGCTTGATATACACTGTGGCAACAAATACGTTGTCGCTTACCGCGGACAAAAGCCCATTGGAAGCGTACAGCAAGGCAAGCTGCACGCGGCCCTCAAAATGCAGCACCCAATTGATCACCGGCGTAAACAGGCCCGCCTGCTGGATGACCGCCACCACCGCGAAAAATACCACCAGCAGCGCCGCAAACGGCATGGCTTCATGAAAGGCCTGTCCCAGGCGTTTCTCCTCGGTAACCCCGGTAAATGCGGTCACGGTCAACAGCAATGCCAGGCCGATAAGGCCCACCTCCGCCACATGCAGCGCGAGTGCCGCAATCAGCAGCACACCGGCGACTGACTGTATCGTGACCACTGCGCGCGTGCGCAGAATCTCGTGCGGTTCACGAGTTTGTGCACGGCCACGCAACAGTTCCCGCACGCCATCCGGCAACTCCGCACCGTAACCGAACAGCCGCAGCTTCTCGACCAGCACCACGGTGCTCAGTCCCGCGGCAATCACCGGCAGCGCTACCGGAGTCATGCGCCGCGCGAATTCCACAAAGTGCCACCCCATGATGTCCCCAACCAGCAGGTTCTGCGGCTGACCCACGAGCGTATACACACCGCCCAGGGTGGTGCCCACGGCCGCATGCATTATGAGACTGCGCAGAAAGGCGCGGAATTGTTCGAGCTCAGCCTCGCCCATGCCCCCGCCACGGGCCTCGTTGGCCCGCTGATATACCGCAAAAAATCCGCCAATCACCGTAATGACCACGGCAATGACGGTCAAGGCGTCCAGAAACGCCGCGAGAAAGGCCGCTGCCAGGCAAAAGCTCAGACTGAGCACCCACTTGCGGCGCAGGCCGAGCAGCAGGCGGCTGAAGACCGCAAGCAGCAGATCTTGCATGAAGAAAATGCCGCCCACCATGAACATCAGCAGCAACAGCACCGGCAGGTTGTATGCCACCTCCTGATAGACGGCGCGCGGGCCGGCCATCCCCATCAACACCGCTTCCAGCGCCAGCAGGCCGCCGGCCTGCAGCGGATAACACTTGAGCGCCATGGCGAGCGTGAAAATGAATTCCGCGACCAGCACCCAGCCCGCGACGAAACTGCCGACGGTGAGAAACAGCACCGGGTTGATGATCAGAAACGCTACGATGCAGAGCTTGTACCAGCCGGGTGCGGCGCCCAGAAACAGGCCGCGAAACGTGTGGAAGCCCGCCACCTTCAGGTTCCCCGGCTACGCACTCAGTCCGACCACAGGCACTTGCCGCCGCTGCGCTTGCGGATGGCGGCAAGACGTTCACGATGCGCCTGAAGTTCCTGATCTGACGCACGAATCACGGCCAGGCAGATTCCCTTGCGATCCACGGGCAAAGGCGTGGCGGTCCGTGCGCCGGATTTTCCGGAAGACGCATCCAGGGACAGACTGGCTTGCCCGCCGGTCATGGCCAGATACACCTCGGCCAGCAGTTGCGCATCCAGCAACGCACCGTGATATTCGCGCGCGGTATTGTCCACGTGGTAGCGCTTGCACAAGGCGTCGAGACTGTTCTTCTGACCGGGATGCAGCCCGCGCGCCAGTTCCAGGGTATCCAGGATGCGGCATTGGCGTGTGATGTCCGCCTGCGCGTCGCCCAGCCGGCGTAATTCGCTGTTGAGAAACGCGATGTCGAACGCCGCGTTGTGTATCACGAGTTCGGCACCCTCGACGAATCTGAGGAATTCCGCGGCAATCTGCGCAAACCGCGGTTTGCCGGCCAGAAAATCCTCGCTGAGGTTGTGAACTTCGGCGGCGCCGGCGTCCACGCCGCGCTCGGGATTTATATATTGATGAAAATTTCGTTGCGTGATGCGCCGATCAAGCAGTTCCACGCACCCGATCTCGATGATGCGATGGCCCTCGCCCGGTTCCAGGCCGGTGGTCTCGGTATCCAGCACAATCTGTCTCATACGTTGCCCGCGACGCTCAACATCTTGTCAATCGCCTCATTGGCGAGCCGGTCCACCTCCTCGTTGTAGGCATTTCCGGAATGCCCCCGCACCCAGCGCCACTCGATTGCGTGGCCGGCCGTCGCCTGGTGCAGCGCCTGCCACAGATCCAGATTCTTGACCGGTTTCCTGCCGGCGGTTTTCCAGCCGCGTGCGCGCCACGCCGGCAGCCACTCGCTGATCCCCTGCTGCACGTATTTGGAATCCGTATAGAGCACGACGCTCGCCGGCCGCGTGAGCGCCTGCAAGGCAGAAACCGCCGCGGTCAATTCCATGCGATTGTTGGTGGTTTGCGCTGCGCTTCCCCGGAGGATTTTTTCGTGTGCGCCGCTGCGCAGCACCGCCGCCCACCCGCCCGGACCGGGATTGCCGCGGCAGGCACCGTCTGTATAGATTTCCACCGAGTCCATCCCGTCACCGTACTGTTGGATTGGCCACATCCGCGAATGCGCGTTTGGATGTGGCACGTTTGAGGCGCAACGGAGTTACGCCATACACGCGCTTACATGCCACCAGCATATAGGCGCCGGCGGTGATGCGCCAGCGCCAATGATCCAGAAATGCACTGCGCACCAGCAGTCCACGTGCAAGTGGTGGACGGAATAGATAGTGACGCACGCTCGCGGTCTCAAACCCCAGCACCGCAAGCCATTCACGCAGGCGCCGCACACCCACATAGCGTCCCGCCCACGGCGTCGCAGCACCCACACGCTGCCTCAATGCCCAGCAGCCCCAGGGGTGAAACCCGAGAACAACCAGGTGCCCCTCGCCGACCATCACACGTTCCGCTTCGCGCAACACGCTATGCGGATCTCGCGCACGTTCCAGCGTGTGCGGCAACAGCATGGCATCCACCGAATCAGTGGCCAACGGCAAGGCCTCGGGCTCAGTGCGCACCTGCGACGCCGTATCGGGCTCCGGAGCCAGCACAAACTGCGTGCGGATCGGGCTGGCATGCAACAAACCTCCAGCGGGACCCCACAGGCCCACCTGCACGAGGAAATAACCGAATATCGTCGGCAGCGCCTCGGCCAACACCGCACGCTCCTGCCGCAACAAATACGCACCGGTGCGCTCCGTCAACCAGGAATCCGGCCGCGTCATCATGCTGCAATCCGTCATTTCAGTCCGTCTCCGACCGCCGGGACACTAGCACAACGCTGTGCAGTTTGGCTGCCGCGGCCGGCTTGGTTACCATGCCCGCATGCGCTGCAATCTGACACCGCTGCCCGCACTGCGCGACAACTACATCTGGCTGCTGGCCGGCGAGCAGACGGCCGTGG
>JAGXAZ010000182.1 GCA_018971365.1 Gammaproteobacteria bacterium
TGTAGTCAATGGCGCGCTGCACCGTGCCGCCGCCGGAGTTGTAAGCCGCCAGCGCCAGCAGCCAGTCATCGTGAAACTGGCCGTGCAGATACTCAAGATAATCCAGCGCCGCGCGCGTCGAGGCCACCACGTCACGGCGGCCGTCATACCACCAGTCCTGTTTGAGATCCCACCTGCGGCCGGTTCCGGGGATGAACTGCCACAAGCCCGCGGCGCGGCCGTTGGAATAGGCGAAAGGATCGAAGGCGCTTTCCACTACCGGCAACAGCGCGATGTCGAGCGGCATCTTGCGCGCTTCGACCTG
Organism: Gammaproteobacteria bacterium; assembly: GCA_018971365.1. GTDB lineage: Bacteria > Pseudomonadota > Gammaproteobacteria > Natronospirales > REEB76 > REEB76. The sequence continues at coordinate 305 of JAGXAZ010000182.1, forward strand.
CTGCACGATGTAATACAGGTAGGGGCGTGCACGGTTGGCGACACGTTCCAGGTATGCACCATGTTGTGCGTACCAGGTCAGCTCGCTTTGCACCCGGCCATCGCCGCCGGCCGCCGACAGGCTGAAATGCTTGCCAAGATCATCCCAGAGATCAGCATATGCGGTTTCCGCCGGAGTGATATTGAGATTTTCCCACTCGATCAAGGGCGAGTTGTCGTTGAGATCCGGTATGGGAGTGCCACTTGCATTGGCAGCCGCGGCGACGCTGCTGGCGGGCGGCGCCGCTACGGTCACCGCGGCGGCTGGCGGTGTGCGGCTGGCCGCCGCAACTATGGGCGAGTGGTTCATGGATGCACAACCGACGCCGGTCAAGGCCGAGGCGCACACCAGCAGCAGCGAAATCGTGCGTCGGGTCATTACCGGTGGCTTCCTCAAGTAAAAGTGTTCTTCCAGCTTCGAATCACGGCAAACACCTCAATCTCATCCCGCGGCGCGTGCCCCGCATGCTTGGCCGCGGCGGCGATCACCGCCGGTTCACGGCAGCGCAAAAATGGGTTCACCAGCCGCTCGCGCGCCAAGTCCGACGGCAGCGTGGGCAGGTTTTGCCGGCGCCGCTCCGCGGCCTGCTCGGCGTATTTCCGTATCTCCCGGTTTTGCGGTTCGACCACCTGGGCGAAACGCAGGTTGGCCACCGTGTATTCATGTCCACAACACACACTGGTTGCATCCGGCAGCGCCGCGAGTTTGCCCAGCGATTGATTCATTTGCGCGGCTGTACCTTCGAACAGGCGCCCGCAGCCGGCACTGAACAGCGTGTCGCCGCAGAATACTATATTGTGGCCGTGATAGGCGATATGCCCGGCCGTGTGGCCGGGGATGTCGAGCACCCGGAAGCTGGCCTGAAGCGCGGGGATTTCCGCGAATTGCCCTGCATGCAACGGCCGGTCGACGGTGGCGATGGATTCGCGAGCCGGGCCGTACACCGGACAGCCGTAGGTTGCGGCCAGATGAGCGGCGCCGCCCATGTGGTCTTGGTGATGGTGAGTGATGAGAATTGCCGCAAGCGCAAGCCGCCGATTGGCAAGCGCCCGCAGCACCGGGCTGGGCTCGCCCGGATCCACCACCACGGCCGCCCGTTCGTTGGCCAGCAGCCAAATGTAGTTGTCACGCAGCGCGGGCAGCGGTGTCAGATTGAAGCGCATGCCGGCATGGTAACCAAGCCGGTCGCAGCCGCCAAACCGTACAGGGTTGTGCTAGTGTCCCGGCGGTCGGAGACGGATTGAAATGACGGACTGCAGCACGACGACGCGGCGGGATTCCTGGTTGGTGGGGCGCACCGGTGCGTATCTGTTGCGGCAAGAGCGCGCGGTGTTGGCCGAGACGCTGCCGACGATGTTCGGTTATTTCCTCGTGCAAGTGGGCATGTGGGGGCCGGCTGGAGGCTTGTTGCACGCCAGCCCGATCCGCGCGCAGTTTGTGCTGGCGCCGGAGCCTGATGCTGCGTTGCAGGTGCGCACCGAGCCCGAAGCCTTGCCGTTGGCTGGCGATTCGGTGGATGCCGTGCTGTTGCCTCACACACTGGAGCACGCGCGGGATCCGCACGGCGTGTTGCGCGAGGCGGAACGGGTAATGGCCGGC
>JAGXAZ010000183.1 GCA_018971365.1 Gammaproteobacteria bacterium
TATGCGTGTGCTGGACACCATTCGTCACAAGCGCAATGTCGTTGACTACTCCGGCGGAGATGTCGAGCCAAGCGACGCGCGCGAAGCGGTGACCGCAGCCACAGCCTTGCTTGCCGATGTCAAGGCTTGGCTCGCGAAGAACCATGCGGAGCTGTCATGAACAAGGCATCGCGGACAGACCATCGTGCTCAAGCATCCTTTTGATTAAATTCCATGGTGCAGGGTGATGATTGCTTCAGTGAAAAAATCGACACTGTACTTCCGCACTGCGTCATGACGATATTCGCTCTGACCACAATTCTCCGCAGGTGCTTAGAAACCGGCTTGGCATCATAAATCGGGGTTGCCGCCGCCGAGCTGCGCCGGCTCAACGAGCGCGCGTTGCTGCAATGCGCGTTTCTCTGCGAGCACTTTGGCCTGCACGGCCCGGGCGTGGATGCAGAGTTGCATGGCTTTGATGTGGGTTTTGCCTATGCCGCCACACGCGATCGCAGCATGGTTTCGTCGCTCAACCAGCGCAAAGCTGAAATCTGGATGCAGTTGGAATATAACGACCTTCCACTTGCGGAAGTGGCGGCTCGGGAATGGGAAGGATTGTTCCAGCATCCCGCGTTGGGACGCGACACGCGTTTCAACTCGCCTTACCACCGCCCACTGGATCTCGCCCGGCAACGGCTGATGCCGGCGGCGGACATCGTGCCTTTCCCACAGCCGCCGGCACCCGGCGCTCATTGAATAGACTGTCTGCCCTTCAAACGTGGCGGATCCTTCATTCCGCCGGAGGCGTGCACGCCAAGCCCACCCGTGGATTCTCCTTCTAAGCTTCAGATACGAGCGAGCGTATAAAGCTCAAATATACGGCAAAGCGTATATTGCATTTATATACGCTGCGGCGTATAAACCGCGTGAAACTTGGAGCTGATCCCATGACCGAACAAATCGCCCGAACGCCTAAACAGATCGGTGCTGCCATACGCCGCCACCGCCGCGCGCTGGGAATAAACCAAAAGGCCGTAGGTGAAAAGACCCATCTGCGGCAAGCCACGATTTCCGGACTGGAGGCCGGCGAGGCCGGCATACAGCTGCGTACGCTTTTCGGGGTGCTCACGGCGCTTAACCTGGAACTGGTTGTCCGGCCGCGAACCAAGGCCTCGACCGACAAGATTGAGGAAATGTTCTGATGGCGCGGCAGCGGACTCGCGTCCCCCTCAATGTCTTTTTGAACAGTCGTCTGGTTGGTCGCCTGCGGCGCCAGTCGAGCGGTGCCATTGATTTTGTGTATGACCGCAGCTGGCTCGCATGGGAACATGCCTTGCCGGTTTCTCTCTCGTTACCGCTACGCGAAGACCGGTTCATTGGCGATCCGGTCATAGCGGTTTTCGACAACCTGCTGCCGGATAGCAGTCAGATTCGCCGCCGACTGGCCGAGCGGGTGGGAGCGGCCGGTAACGATGCCTATAGCCTGCTTGCCGCTGTCGGTCGTGATTGCGTCGGCGCACTTCAGTTTTTGCCCGATGGCGAAGAACCGGGTCCGGCCGGCGGTGTCTCGGGGCGGCCCCTGAGCGACGAGGAAATCGCCGGCATCCTCAGCGATCTGAAGCGCACCCCCCTGGGTGTGGATGAAAGCGAGGAATTCCGCATTTCTCTGGCGGGAGCGCAGGAAAAGACCGCGCTGCTCTACTGGCAGGGCAAGTGGCAGATACCGCATGGCACGACTGCGACGACGCACATCCTCAAGCCGGAGATTGGCAAACTGCCGAACGGGATTGACCTCACACAAAGTATCGAGAATGAATATCTGTGCATGCGTTTGATGACGGCATTCGGCTTGCCCGCCGCCAAGACGCAGATAGTGGAATTCAGCGGCAAACGCGCGCTGATTATTGAGCGGTTTGATCGGCGCTGGACCTCAGACG
>JAGXAZ010000071.1 GCA_018971365.1 Gammaproteobacteria bacterium
AAAGGCAAGGTGCCGGATCTGTACGTGTCCCTCAAACCCGGGGTCACTGGCGACGGTACGCTGGCACAGCGCATCTCTAAGGCTATCGAAACCGAGATCAGCCCCGTGGCGCGCCCGCGGCGCGTGTGGATCGTGCCGGACATGCCCAAGACGCGCTCCGGCAAGATCATGCGCCGGGTGCTGGCGGCGCTGTCCACCGGCGGCGACCCCGGCGACATCACCACGCTCGCCAACCCGGAAGTGGTGGAAAAGATCCGTGCGCAAGTAACGCCGCGTTGACCGGTCGCGCCGCGCGAATTCAAGTCGCGGCGCGTGATGGCCTATACTTGTGCACGCGGCCGTCCGTCAAACCTGAAATTTGCAGCGCCCGGCTGGCCGGCGCGGCATGGCGCGGACGACGAGTTCCGCCGGCAGCCGAGTCATCTTGCGGTGATCATGCACGCTAACGACCTGAATCTTGCCGTCCCGGCCGTGGTGCCGCGGCCGTCATTTCGAGTGCGCATCCTGCGCCTGTTCGAAACCTGTATCCGTCCCCTGTACTGGTGGTACGAACACCGGCTGCTGCACGCGGTCAGCCAGGGACGAATGCCGCGGCATCTCGGCCTGATTCTGGACGGCAACCGGCGTTTTGCGCGCCGCATCGGCCTGGATGTCCGCCGAGGCCACGAATACGGCGTCGAGAAAGTCCAGGACATGCTGGAATGGTGCCTGGAGCTCGGCATCCCACATGTCACGCTGTTCGTGTTCAGCACCGAAAATTTCGACCGCGCTCCCGAGGAAATCGAATACCTGTTCGATCTGTTTGTGCGGGAAAGCCCGCGGTTGATCGCGCATCCCAAGATTCAGACACACAAAGTCCGGATCAAGGTGATTGGCCGGCGCAGCCTGCTGCCGGCGGCCGTGGTGAAAGCTGCGGAAGCCCTGGAACGCGCCACCGCGGAACACGACGGCATGCTGTTGAATATCGCGCTGGCTTACGGCGGCCGCGAGGAAATAGTTGACGGCATCCGGCAACTGCTGCGGGAGGCGGAGGCCGAACACCGTTCGCTCGCGGCGGTGGCGGAGCATTTGTCCGTCTCCCAAATCAGCAACTACCTTTACACCACCGGGCTTCCCGATCCGGATTTCATCATCCGCACCAGCGGCGAAGTGCGGCTCTCCGGATTTCTTTTGTGGCAGGCTGCCTACAGCGAATATTACTTTTGCGACGCGCTCTGGCCCGCCTTCCGGCGCATTGATTTCCTGCGCGCCATCCGCAGCTATCAGGGTCGGGACCAACGTTTTGGAGTTTGAGCGCACACAGATTTGGAATGTCGCAGATTCAGGGATGCTGGAACACATCCGGATTCAATTGCCAAATGCAACGCTGACTGACATCTAACAGACATTACGTGCCGGTTTTTGTGAGATTTGACGGCTGAGAAGTTGCCAGCCGGTAAAGGCGGCTTTACGGCGTGCGGACAAGCCGGTACCCCGGCGACATCACCACGCTCGCCAATCCAGAAGTGGCGGAGAAAATCCGTGCGCAGGTGGCACAGCCCTGACGTTAATCAGTCGCTTCGAGCAGCAAACAAAATCTATGGTGGCCCCCCCCCAACACACACGCTAAATCCCTCCTTACCCCCCTTTTGCAAAGGGGGGAACGCGCTTTGCGCGTAGGGGGATTTGTCACTTATGGTTATTTTGTTGGGTGCTCATAAAAAATCGCGATAGCTGCCTGTTCGCTGACCAGGCCGTCATTCCTCAAGCACTCAAGGCCCAGTCCACCGCCGCGCACGCGTGAATCTCAGTGGTATCAAAGAGCGGGAAGTCCGTGTCGGGTGATTCACCGAACAGGGTGAATTCGGTGCAACCGAGGATGGCCCCTTCAGCACCCGCCGCCGCGAGCCGTGCGATCACCTCAAAAAATGCCCTGCGCGATACCGGCCGTACCTCGCCCTTGCACAGTTCCTCGAAAATGATGCGATGGATCGCTTGCCGTTCCGATTCATTCGGAATCATTACGCGCAGACCATGCTGCTCGAGTCGCCAGTGGTAAAAGTCCTTTTCCATGGTAAAGCGAGTGCCGAGCAGAGCCACGGTGCGGATGCCCCGATCCTTCGCCGCCTTGGCCGTGGCATCGGCTACGTGAATGAGCGGTAATTTCACAGCGGCTTCGATCTCGGGTGCCACGAGATGCATGGTGTTGGCGCAGATCACCAGCGCCTCGGCGCCGGCGCGCTCCAGGCGCTTTGCCGCATCCACCAGCAAACGCGCCGCACCGGTCCAGTCGTCCGCATGCTGCAGGCGTTGCAGCACGTCGAAATCCAGGCTGTACAACAGGAGTTTCGCCGAGTGCAGCCCGCCCAGACGCTCCGCCACCAACTGGTTGATGCGTGAGTAGTAATGGGCGGTGGATTCCCAACTCATGCCGCCGATAAGGCCGAGCATCTTCATGGGGGAGATACGGGTCGCGGGTAGCGTCGCAGCGGATGGCCTTCGGTGTTGAAAATCATCCGCTTGAAATCCAGCGTTTGCGGTGGCGCAAACAGCAGATAGAAATACTTGAAGGTCTCGGCGAACACGTAACTTTCCATGGCATCGGTTTTCTGTTTGTTGATGACACTGCTCAGGGCCGCATAACCATCGTCCGTGCGGCAGTACTTCACGAAGTCGTCGAACATGTGCTTGCCCATGACGCGGTAATAGGGATCGCGGGTGTAGTGATAAAGGTAATAGGTGGACTCGACGATCTCGGGGCGCAGCGGGTATTCCGGTTCCACAACCCGCATGCTGGCATAGTTGAGCGTATCGGGTTCGATGCCATAAATATCCCACATGCGGAACGACGAAGCTTGCAGGCGCCGGGCCCGAACCAGATCGCCCGAGAGCGCCAGCTCCGCGGGGAAATAAGCATCCAGTGCACCGTATTCCGTGGTCGTGCGTTTGCCGGTATCCATATTCGCATGGCCGTACCACAATTCACCGTGACGCTCATCGGCGAGATACTTGTTCACCGCGGCGATGCTTGCCAGCCACATGCGCCGGCAGTCTTCGTCGCCAAACAGCTTCCAGCATTTGATCTGGTATTCGTAATACGAATCTATGCCGCCGCTGATGTGTGAATCGGTATCGGTCCAGCGGCCGGTTTCCACGTTGATGCCATCACCCACGAGTCCGATAGATGAGCGGCGCTTGAAGGTTTCTATCAGTGCACGCTTGGCTTTCCGGTAGAACACCGGATTGCCGGTGAGCTTGCTGAGCGTGCCGAATTCCAGGATCAGCGTGCCAGTCTCCGCGGGATTGGAGTCCACACCACGCACCGCGCCGGTGCGCAGGTTCACGTAACGATACGGCAGGCCGGTCGGCGAATTGAACGCCGGCAGCAGGCGGGTGCCAAGATCGTCTGCCAGCGCCAGCAACCGTTTGTCGCCGGTCAGCTCGTAGCCCGAGAGCAGCCCGCCCAGCAGGCGGATGTTGACTTCAAACACCTTGACGTAGATATCCTTGTTGAAATCGAGTTTGGCATCAATCAACGCGCGATCTTCAGCCGCCTGCTTTTTCAGCCCCATGAGCACCAGCGTGTCGAGCGCATCCACCGGCGTCATCAGCAGCGATTGCCCGTACCAATCGAAGGGCTTGCGGCTGAGGGGACGCAGCTCATCGTGCCCCCAGGCGTAGTGCACGTAGCCCTGCCAAGCGTGCAGGAATTCCGCCTTCACCCGTGCCGCCATGCGCCGCGCTTCTGCGTTGCTCATGTTCGCGGCGGGCGGCGTCTGCGCGACGCCTGCGCAGGGCAGCAGCAGCGCGATGATCGGGAGCAACAATTTCACAGCAAGGCGCATAACAAAACCTCCGTTAACCACAAGCTGATTGCTCAAGGCTTGCGCAACACCCTGAGCACCTCATAGCAGGCGCCCATGGTGTGGTAATCGCATTTGCCCGCGGGACTTTTCTCATCGCTGTACTTGCGGTTCTCGCGGTCCAGAATCCGGTACCAGGCGCCGTAGCGGTGGTCCACGAAATATTCCCACGCGTAGGCCCACAGCCGCTCGTACCACCGCCAGTATTCCGCTTCGCCGGTGCGCGCGGCGAGCAACGCGACGGCGGCGAGGGATTCGGCCTGCACCCAGAAGTATTTGTCGGTGTCGCAGATTTTGCCGTCGGGTGCGAAACCGTAGCAGATTCCGCCGAATTCGTTGTCCCAGGCGCGCCGCAGCGCCGTGTCAAACAGGTGCCGGGCGGTGGGCAGCAGCCACGGAATATCCAAGTGGCGGTTGAGTATCAGCAGCAACTTGGCCCACTCCGTCTGATGGCCAGGCTGAAAACCCCAGGGTCGAAACAGGTGTTTGGGGTTATCGCGGTTGTATTCCCAATCCACGTCCCAGTTTTGGTCGTAATGCTCCCACACCAAACCGTCCGCTTTGGCCGCCTGATGGCGTGTCATGTTGTCAGCCAAAGTCAGTGCACGCTCGAGATAGCGTCGCTCGTTGCTGGACTCGAACGCAGTCAGCATGGCTTCACACATGTGCATGTTGGCATTCTGGCCGCGGTAATTGCTGAATTGCCAATCCGCACCAGCTTCGTCGCGGTACAGTCCCGCAGCCTCGTCCCAGAAATACCGCTCCAGGAGATCCCAGGTTTCATTCATCCAGTCAGCGGCCTGCGCAATCCCCGCTTGCCGGGCGCAGGCATAAGCCAGTAGCACGAAGGCAAGGCCGTAGCAGTGATTGGTGCGGTCTTCCGCGTGGCCGTCGCGAATGGTCCAGGCATAGCCGCCGGTTCGTGCGTCCCGATGCACTTCGCGCAGGTAACGCAATCCGTGGTGTACGGCGCCGAGATAGGCAGGATTGGCAAATTCGCGGTACGCCATGGCGTAATTGAAGACAAAACGCGTGCTGCTCACCAGATGCCGATGATGCGTGTCGTACACGCTGCCGTCATCCTTGAAGTAATGGAAAAATCCGCCCGCGGGATCTATGGCGCGGGGATGATAGAAGGCCATGATGCTGGCGATGTGCGTACGCAAGAATTCCGGCGAACGGACATCCGGCAAGGCTTTCACGAGTGCGCATCCAGGAAGCGCTCTACCTCGGAAAGCGACGGCATGGCTTCAAACGCTCCATGGCGTGCGACCGCGAGAGCGCCGCAGGCTGCGGCAAAACGCAGTGCGTTTCGCATGCGCGTTGCATCCGCGAGCCACTCCGTCAAACTGGCAGCACGCACGTTATCCTTCACCAGCCAGCTCAGCACTCCGCCCACAAACGCGTCACCCGCCGCCGTGGCGTTCACAGTCCGCACGGCAAAGGCCGGCAGTGTGCCGTTGCCGGAGCGCGTGAAATGGCGAATGGGCGCATCCGCATCGGTGACCCACACCCATTGAGTGCGCCCACGCCACAGATTATCGAACACTGCGGCTTCGTCCCCCAGCGGTTCAGCCAGGAATGCCAGCTCTGTGGCACTCAGTTTCACCAGTTCGGCTGCGTGCAAGGCCTGCCAGATGCGCGGACGCGGGTCGGTGCTTTCGGGCCACAGGTTCAGACGCAGGTTCATATCGAAGCTCACCAACGCCCCGGCCGTTTGTGCGCGCCGCATGCCCTCGAGGGTGACCTCGGCAATCGCCGCTTCCGTCAGGCTGTTGGAGCAGGCGTGAAATACGGCAGCTTCGGCAAAACAGGCGCCATGGAAATGGTGTGAGCGGAACAACAGGTCCGCCGCAGGCGGCCGGTAAAAGCTGAACTGGCGTTCGCCCTTCGCATCCAGCGACACGAACGCCAGGGCGGTATGGGCTGCGCGTGTGCGTACCACATGCTCGGTGGATACGCCCGCTGCCCGCAGACTTTCCCGCAGGAAATCTCCGAACGAATCCTCCGCCAGCATTCCGACAAAGACTGCCGGTGCACCGAGTCTGGCTACCGCCACCGCAACGTTGGCGGGCGCACCGCCCGCGTAGCGCACGAAGCGCTGCGGTGCGCCCGCTTGCATGGAAGGTTCGGCGAGCAAATCCACCAGGGCTTCGCCGAAGCACACCACGCTAGGCATGGGCAGGCGGCTCCGCCGGTACGGCCAGCGATGTCTTGAGATCAGGCTTCGAGCCCAGGAAGCCGTAGAACACTATGTAGAGATAACACAACAGCGGCAGCAGGAAAGCATGATGCACACCGATATGGTCAGCCAGAATACCCTGCAGTTCCGGGATGACCGCCCCGCCCACGATGGCCATGATCAACAAGCTCGAGCCGCGGCTGGTTAAAGGTCCGAGACCCTCGATGCTGAGCGTGAAGATATTCGGAAACATGATGGAATTGAACAGGCCGATGCCGACGATGCTCCATACCGCCGTCATGTCATGACTCAACATGCTGGCAACCACCAGGAGTGCGGCAATGCAAGCATAGATGCCCAGCAGTTTGCGCGCATCAATGCGCTGCAACAGCGCCGAACCGATGAATCTTCCGAGCATCGCTCCGCCCCAGTACAGGGACACGAAGCCGGCGGCCTTGGCTTGCGGCATGTTGCCGATGCCGGGCAGCGAAATGTAATTGATCATGAAGCTGCCGATGGAAACTTCCGCCCCGACGTACAGGAAGATCGCCGCCACGCCAAACAGCAGATGCCGGTGACGCAAGGCGGCGCGGAATGGATGTTCAGGCTCGGCGCTGCGATTTTCTGCGATACCCACCGCCGGCAGGTGAAACAGATACACAATCAGCGCGAGCACGAACAAAGCCACGGCGATGCCGATGTACGGACCCTGGACCGCACGCGCCTGCTGTAATTGATAAGCAAGCTGCTGCGGAGCACTGAGTTTGGCAAGCGCCGTGCTGCTCAACACCGCGCCGGACAACAACAGCAAGCCTCCAAACTTGGGCGCCAGGGCCGTACCCAATGAATTGAATGCCTGCGACAAATTGAGCCTGCTGGGTGCGCCGCGCGGCGCTCCCAGCAGGCTCACATACGGATTGGCTGCCACTTGCAATAAGGTGATGCCGCTGGCCAGCACGAACAGCGCGCCAAGGAACACGCCGTAGGAAGGCATCGCCGCCGCCGGATAGAACAGCAGTGCGCCCAATCCCGCCACGCACAGGCCGACGATGATACTGTTCTTGTAACCGCATACCGCGACGACCTTGCCGGCAGGCAGCGATATGAGAAAGTAAGCACCGAAGAACGTGAACTGGATCAGCATGATCTGGGTGTAATCCAGCGAGAACACCGACTTCAGGTGCGGCACCAGCACGTCGTTGAGCACCGTGATGAAACCCCACATGAAAAACACGGCGGTCACCACGCCGAATGCCAAGCGGTTTTTGTTCATATGGCAGTGATTCCGCTGAGCCGCCCGAATGGGCCAGAAGGGCGGGCAGCACTATATTATGATTGCCCCGTGTTTCAAACCCTCGCCGGGATGCGGAATCTGAAGAGGAATCACAATATGCATACGCGCATTTTTCACGCCGCCTCATGCTTCGGAGTCGTGATCTTGCTGGCCGCCGTCACGCTCCCGGCCTACGCCGCGTCCGATACCATCCAGGCCTATGATTCCGTAAATCCATTCATCGGCACCGGTGGCGGCGGTCACACCTTCCCCGGCGCCACGGTGCCCTTCGGGATGATTCAGTTGAGTCCCGATACCGCGATGCCCGATTTCAAGCACGCTTATGCATGGGCGGCAGGTTATCAATACGGCGATCACAGCATCCTCGGTTTTTCCGAAACGCATTTCTCCGGCAGCGGCCATTCCGATCTCGGCGACGTGCTGCTGATGCCGGGCGTGGGCAAGATCCAATGGGATCCGGGTGACCCGGACAAGCCGGGCAGCGGCTACCGTTCGGATTTCAGCCACAGGACCGAGACCGCACAGCCCGGTTACTACGCGGTGACGCTCGCGACCAGCGGCGTGCGCGTGGAACTTACCGCCGGCCAGCGCGTCGGCTGGCATCGTTACACCTTCCCGAAAAACCAAACTGCGCACGTACTGCTGGACCTGCGCCCGAGTATCTACGATTACCCCGGCAAGGTGCTGTGGGCACGGCTGCGGGTGCGCGCCGACGGCACCGTCACCGGCTACCGCGAAACGCGCGGCTGGGCGCCGGGGCGGCAATTGTATTTTGCGATCCGCTTCTCGCAGCCGATCAAGTCCCACGAACTGGTGAACCGCGAACAAAATATCGTGTACAAGGGTTTCCAAGGGCCGGCACCCGATCCGACGGATGTGGATGCGATTGCAGGCAAACAGCTCGAAGGCGCGTTCGAGTTCGGCAAACTCACGAGTCCGCTGCTGGTAAAGGTGGCGATTTCCACCGTCAGCGCAGCCAACGCGATCGCGAACCTCGATGCCGACGGCCAAGGCTGGGACTTCGACGCACGCCGCGCCGAGGCGCGGGCGGCATGGATAAAGGCGCTTTCGGCGATTGACGTGGAGGCGCCGCCGGACATCGAGAAGAGTTTCTACACCGCGATGTACCACGCGCTGATCTCGCCCAATGTCTCGATGGACGTGAACGGCGAATACCGTGGCCCCGATCACGCGGTGCACACCGCCAAGGGATTTACCTTCTATTCGAGCTGGTCGCTGTGGGATGTGTACCGCGCGGAAATGCCTTTAATGGCGTTTCTGCAGCCGCCTCGGCGCATCAATGATTTCGTGGATTCCCTGGTTGTGGCGCAACAGGAAAGCCCGTTCGGCATCCTGCCGGTGTGGGCCTACGAAGGCCTGGAAACCTGGTGCATGATCGGCTACCACGCGGTACCGGTGATCGCCAACTTCTACATGCAGGGTTTCCGCGGCTTCGACGCGAATGCCGCGTTGCAGGCAATGATCGCAAGCGCTACCTATGCGCCGTACGGCGATCTCGGCGACTACATGAAGTTCGGTTACGTGCCCAGCGACCGCGAACCCGAGTCGGTTTCCAAGACACTGGAATACGCCTTCGACGACTGGACACTGGCGCGGATGGCGCAAGCCATGGGCCACAAGAAAATAGCGGCAAAGTTTTTCAAGCGCGCCGAAAACTGGCGCAACGTGTTCAATCCGAAGACCGGCTTCGCGCAGCCGCGGCTCGCGAATGGGAAATTCCGCGAACCGTTCGATCCCGCCGCCGCCGGCACGGGCAGCGGTTTCACTGAGGGTAATTCATGGCAGTACTCGTGGTACGAACCGCAGGACATCGGCGGTCTGATTCATGAACTCGGTGGTGACGCCGGCCTGGTCTCCAAACTGGATCAGGTGTTCGACGCCAAAATCAATCCCAAGGTCTTTGCCAATCTCGAGGACGTGACCGGGCTTATCGGCTGGTACGCGCACGGCAACGAACCCAGCCATCACATAGCGTACCTGTACGATTACGCGGGCGAGCCGTGGAAAACCCAGCAACGTCTCGCGCAAATCATGAACAGCCAGTACGCACCGACACCGACGGGCCTGGTCGGTAACGACGACCTGGGCCAGATGTCAGCCTGGTACATCTTCACCGCGTTGGGCTTCTATCCCGTCGCGCCCACCAGCAACGAATACGTGATCGGCCGCCCGTTCGTGCGGGGCGCCACGCTGCACCTGCCGAACGGCCGACAATTTACCGTCATAGCCGACAACCTGGACGACGCGCACCCCTACGTGGGCGCGGTCAGTCTGGACGGCAAACCGCTGAACCGCAGCTACATACGCCAGGACGAGATCATGTCAGGCGGTGTACTGCGCTTTGTAATGCAGGCGGAGCCTAACAAGACCTGGGCCACCTCACCCGCCAGCCGGCCTTATTCGATGACGTCATATTGACCGTATGCCCACGCCGCTCAGTGCCTGACCATATATGAGATCACTACCAAAACAATTTGCGCAAGCATCGTTACACTATCAGTAATGCGCGGTGGATTC
>JAGXAZ010000184.1 GCA_018971365.1 Gammaproteobacteria bacterium
TGCCTCAGGGAGTGGTCGCGGGTAATCTGCTCGAAATCGCCGCGGCGCAGACGGTACACCCGTGAATCCCCCACGTGCGCGATGGACAAGCGGTTGTTGTAGAACAGCGCCGCCACCACCGTGGTACCCATGCCTTCGCACTGCGGCTGGCGGCTGGCGGTTTTGTAAATGACCTCATTGGCGTATTGCAGCGCACTGCGCAGCAACTCGCTTTCATGGCGGTAACCGCCATCGCTTATACCGATTTGGGCACGCGCGGCCTTGAGACCGTCAGCAACAAACTTGTGGGTGGATTTGACGGCGATGCTGCTGGCGATCTCACCGGCCTGGTAACCGCCCATGCCGTCCGCGACCACCACCAGGCCGGTGTGCACATCCATGAGAATGGCGTCTTCGTTGTTGGCGCGCACCATACCTTTTTCGGTGCGGCCCGCAAACTCGAGTTTTCCGCGATAACTCATGGCGCACGGTACCCGCGTTCAGGCGTGAGGCCCGGCAGTACAAACGTGAGCGCCGCTCGCGAACGTCACGCCGCGCCGCGGCAAACGAGTTGCGTTCCCCGGCAATGCGCCGCCCGACACTCGATGCACGCACACCGGGAGCCGCTGACAAATCGTCGAATGCCACGCCACGCGGCCGGTCATATTGGCCAATCCATTGGCGTCCCCGGAACGCTGGTACACACCAAACCCCTATTAAATGCAAAGATGAAGGATGCAGCATAATAGCTTGAATTTTCTCCGAAACGGAAACTCGCTGACACTCGGTCCGATAAACGGGTCGTGCTACCATCCGCCACCCGGATAACGCGCATAAATTTAGTTTGTGAACAAACATCATTCCGTGTACGTATGCGACGCCTGTGGCGCACGCTTCGCCAAATGGTCGGGCCAGTGCCCGGACTGCGGCGCCTGGAACACGCTGGTGGAAACCCGCGCGCCGGAAAAATCCGCCCGCGGCCGCCTGCCGGGAAAGAGCGCAGAAGCCGAAGTGCAACACCTGGCGGAAATCGAGAGCGAGACTCAGGCGCGAGTCAGCACGGGTTTGACGGAATTGGACCGCGTGCTGGGCGGCGGCCTCGTGTCCGGATCGGTCACGCTCATCGGCGGCGATCCCGGCATCGGCAAGTCCACGCTGCTGCTGCAAGCAGCGGCCAATCTCGCCGATGGCCGTACGGTGCTCTACATCACCGGCGAAGAATCTCCGCAACAGGTGGGATTGCGCGCTCAACGTCTGGGCGTCGCCGCGCGCCCGCTGCAGCTCGCGGCGGAAACCAGCGTGGAGCGCATGCTGGAAACCGCGACCAAGCTCAAGCCCGCGGTGCTGGTGGTGGATTCCATCCAGACCATGTACACCGAGATCCTGCAATCCGCACCCGGCGCGGTCGCGCAGTTGCGCGAATCCACCGGAATGCTGGTGCGCTACGCCAAGAGCAGTGGCACGGCGGTATTTCTCGTCGGCCACGTAACCAAGGAAGGCGCGATCGCCGGCCCGCGTGTGCTCGAGCACATGGTGGACACGGTGCTGTACTTCGAGAACGATGCCGGCAGCCGTTACCGCGTGATCCGCGCAGTCAAGAACCGCTTCGGCGCTGCCAATGAACTCGGCGTGTTCGCGATGACCGAGGCCGGCTTGAAGGAAGTCAAGAATCCGTCCGCGATTTTTCTCTCGCATCACGCCACGCCGGTAAGCGGTTCGGCGATCACCGTGATGCGCGAAGGCAGCCGGCCGCTGCTCATCGAAGTGCAGGCGCTGGTGGATGAAAGCCATCTGGCCAATCCGCGCCGCGTGGCCGTGGGCCTCGATCAGAACCGCCTGTCCATGCTGCTCGCGGTGCTGCATCGCCATGGCGGCGTCGCCATGTTCGATCGCGACGTGTTCGTGAACGTGGTCGGCGGCTTGCGCGTCAA
>JAGXAZ010000072.1 GCA_018971365.1 Gammaproteobacteria bacterium
CACGCGCGGATTCATTTCGATCACCAGCAACCGGCCGTCCCCGGGATGGACCGCAAACTGCACGTTGGAACCGCCGGTCTCCACGCCCACCTTGCGCAGCACCGCGATGGAGGCGTCGCGCATGCGCTGATATTCCTTGTCGGTGAGCGTTTGCGCCGGCGCCACGGTGATGGAATCGCCGGTGTGCACGCCCATGGGGTCGAGGTTCTCGATGGAGCACACGATGATGCAGTTGTCGTGCTTGTCGCGCACCACTTCCATCTCGAATTCCTTCCAGCCAAGCACCGATTCCTCGATCAGCAGCTCGTTGGTAGGCGACAGGTCCAGACCGAGTTCGCAGATTTCCACGAATTCGTCGCGGTTGTAGGCGATACCGCCACCCGAACCGCCGAGCGTAAACGAGGGGCGGATCACCGTCGGATATCCGATCTCGGCCTGCACCGCCAGGGCCTCTTCAAGATTGTGCGCCAAACCGGCGCGTGGCACGGCCAGCCCGATGTCCTGCATGGCGCGGCGGAACAGGTCGCGGTCCTCCGCCATGTCGATGGCCTCGCGCGACGCGCCGATCATTTCCACGCCGAATTTTTCCAGCACACCCTCGCGCGCCAGATCCAGCGCACAGTTGAGCGCGGTTTGGCCGCCCATGGTGGGCAGCAGCGCGTCGGGTCGTTCCTTCTCGATGATGCGCGCGAGCGTGCGCCAATGGATCGGCTCGATGTACACCGCGTCGGCCATCTCCGGATCGGTCATGATGGTCGCGGGATTGGAATTCACCAGCACCACGCGGTAGCCCTCGGCGCGCAATGCCTTGCAGGCCTGAGCCCCGGAATAATCGAATTCACAGGCCTGACCGATGACTATCGGTCCGGCGCCGATGATGAGGACGCTTTGCATGTCGGTGCGCTTGGGCATCGGTGTGCTCTCAACTCACGGGCATGCCGGCATCGGACGTGCGCCTGTCAATGCAGCGCGCGCTGCGCGCTGCCGGGAAAATGTCGTCGAGCATGTTCAGGCCGTCGCTGCCATCTGCCCGGAGGCGCGGCGGGCCGCCATGGCGTTCACGAAGCGCTCGAACAGCGGTCGCACGTCGTGTGGTCCGGGACTGGCCTCGGGATGTCCCTGAAAACTGAAGGCTTCGCAGTCGGTACGCTCCATGCCCTGCAACGTGCCGTCGAACAGCGAACGATGCGTGGCCCGCAGTGTCGGCGGCAGGCTGCCCTCGTCCACCGCAAAACCATGGTTCTGGCTGGAGATCATCACCCGGCCGCTACCCAGGTCCAGCACCGGATGGTTTGCGCCGTGGTGGCCGAATTTCATTTTCACGGTGCGCGCGCCGCTCGCCAGCCCGAGAAGTTGATGGCCCAGACAGATGCCGAAAATCGGAACGCCGATCTTGAGAAATTCGCGCATGGCCTGGATCGCGTAATCGCAGGGGGCGGGATCTCCCGGACCGTTGGAGAAAAACAGTCCATCGGGATTGAACGCCAGAGCGTCACGCGCGGTGGTTTGCGCGGGCACCACGGTCACGCGGCAGCCGTGATCCACCAGGATGCGCAGAATCGTGAGCTTGGTGCCATAGTCATAGGCCACCACGTGGAACTTCCCGCCTTTGACCGTTGGCGCCGAATTGCTGTCCGGCCGCCAGGTGCCTTGGTTCCATTCGTAGGGTTTGCGCGTGCTCACCGCCTTGGCGAGATCCATGCCGTTCAGGCCGGGAAACGCGCGCGCCTGTTGCAGCGCTGCCGCATCCTCGACGTCCGCGCCGGCTGCGATGCAGCCGTTCTGCGCACCTTGTTCGCGCAGCAGGCGCGTGAGTTTGCGGGTATCAATGCCGGCGATGGCGACAATCTTTTCGCGCCGCAGATAATCGCCCAGCGTTTCGCGCATGCGCCAGCTGCTGGCTTGCATCGGCAGGTCGCGGATGATCAACCCGGCCGCCATGACGCGCGCAGACTCGGCGTCCTCGGGGTTGATGCCGGTATTGCCGATGTGCGGATAAGTGAGAGTGACGAGCTGCTGGTAGTAAGACGGGTCGGTGAGGATTTCCTGATACCCGGTCATGGCGGTGTTGAACACCACCTCGCCGACCGCCGCCCTGGAAACACC
The DNA here is from genome assembly GCA_018971365.1 of Gammaproteobacteria bacterium. Lineage (GTDB taxonomy): Bacteria > Pseudomonadota > Gammaproteobacteria > Natronospirales > REEB76 > REEB76. Next base: position 2,107 of record JAGXAZ010000072.1, read on the forward strand.
AATGGAAACACCCCGGAAAATCGTACCGTCCTCGAGAGCCAGGATGGCCGGCTGTTCCAAAAGCACCTCCTCAGTTGCCACGGCGGGTTGGCGCGGCACCGCAATCCCCGCCAAACGGGTTGCAGTTGCGGGCGAATTTTAGCGGAACGCCGTGGTGTCCGTCCACGCCCGCATCAACTCACCGGAAGATTCAGCACCGCGGCCACGCTGTATTCCCCCGCAGGCCGGCCGACTATCCACTGGGCCGCGGCCAGCGCACCACGCGCAAACGCCGCGCGACTCGTGGCGCGGTGCGTGAGTTCCAGGCTCTCGGCCGGACCGCCGAACAGCACGCGATGCTCGCCCGCCGCGTCGCCGGCGCGCACCGAGGCAATGCCTATGCTGCCCGGCCGGCGCGGTTCGGATGCGCCATGGCGCATGAATGTCACACGTTCTTCAAGGCGCACGTGGCGCACGGCTGCTGCGGCTTCGGCCAGTGCCAACGCGGTTCCCGAGGGTGCGTCGCGCTTGCCGCGGTGATGGATGTCGGTGATCTCGAGGTCATACTCCTCTCCGAGCGCCGCCGCCGCGGTGCGCGTCAGCGCCAGCAGCAGATTGGCACCCAGACTCATGTTGGGTGCGGCCAGCACTGCGATGCGCCGGCTGGCCGCCGCGAGTTTGGCGCGCGTTGCGTTATCCAGGCCCGTCACGCCAGTCACCAGCGGTTTGCCCGCGGCCACACACGCATCCACGGCCGTCAGCGTGCAGGACGGAACGGAAAAATCCAGCAGCACGTCGCTCGCCAGAAGCGCCGCTCTCAGGTCGGTACTCCAGGCAAGGCCGGGCGGCGGCCCGGCGGGAACACGGCCGGCGGGCACCACGGCGGCAGCGATCGTCACGCCGGAATAACCGCGCGCCAGTTCCAGAATGGTGCGGCCCATGCGTCCGGCGGCGCCGAGCAGGGCAATACGTGTCATGGTTCCGGTTGTTTTGGTGTTCATGTGCGTCCGTGCGAGAAGAAACGCTTCACGCCCTCGAACCAGGAAAGTTCACGCGGTGAATGCTGCGCCGCCCCGGCGCGCAATGCGGCGTCAAACTGGCGGAGTAGATCTTTCTGTTCCCGGCTCAGATTCACTGGAGTCTCCACTTCGATGCGGCACAGCAGATCGCCGGTGCCGCCGCCGCGCACCGGTTTGACACCCTTGCCGCGCAGCCGCAGCACGCGGCCACTCTGGGTTTCGGGCGCAATCTTGAGCGCTACCTTGCCGTCCAGCGTCGGCACCTCGACTTGTCCGCCGAGTGCCGCGGTCATAAGCGATATCGGCACTGTACACAGGAGATCCGCACCTTCTCGCGTGAAGAGCGCATGCACACGCACGTGGATTTCAACGTACAGGTCGCCGGCCGGACCGCCCTGGGGCCCGGCTTCGCCTTCGCCCGCGAGACGGATGCGGTCGCCACTGTCCACACCCGGCGGGATCTTGACCGACAGCTTACGGTTTTCTTCTACCCGCCCCTCGCCCCGACACTTGGGACAGGGATCGGTGATCACCGTACCGCTGCCATGGCAGTGCGGACAGGTCTGTTGCAGCGAAAAGAACCCCTGCTGCATGCGCACCTGACCCTGACCGCGACAGGTCGGACAGGTCTGTGGCGCACTGCCGGAACGCGTGCCACTGCCTTTGCAGACCTCGCAGCGCACCAGAGCCGGCACCCGAATGGTGACGTTGTCGCCGAATACCGCCTGCTCGAGTTCCAATTCCAGCTCGTAGCGCAGATCGGCCCCGCGGTATACGCGCTGACCGCGCCCCGCACGCCGGCCGCCGCCGAATATGTCGCCGAACATGTCGCCGAAGATGTCGCCGAAGGCGTCCGCGGGATTGAAGCCACCTGCGCGTGCACCGGCGCTTGCTTCCACGCCGGCATGACCGAACCGGTCGTAGGCAGCGCGCTTGTGCTCATCGGTCAGGACTTCATAGGCCTCCTTGGCTTCCTTGAATTTGCCTTCTGCAGTCTTGTCGCCCGGATTGCGGTCGGGATGATATTTCATGGCCAGCCGCCGATAGGCTTTCTTGATTTCGGCCTCGGGTGTGCCGCGCGCCACGCCCAGCACTTCGTAGTAGTCGCGCTTGCTCATGGCATTGCGAGTGGGCGCCGGCATAAGACCGGCACACACACTGGCCAATTCGATGCAGAAAGTCTCATTCGGACAACACCCGCTCGATACGCCGGTCGGGTATCAGCCACATGGCCGCCACCAGTACGTAGAGTGCGTCCGCAATCCACTGATTGACGAACGCCAGCGCGATGGCGACGGCGTAACACACGACGGACACCTTGCCCTTGAAATCGCGCCGCACCGCGCGCCAGTTTCGACTGCGCGCCGCCGTTGGCCGCAATCAGCGTGCGCTGCAGCGGCTGCCAGGCGAGCGCCGCGGCGAGCAGCACCGCGCCATACACCGCGGTCGGCAGTGCCGCGTAGTGGTTTTCGCCCATCCAGCCGGTAACGAAGGGAATCAACGACAGCCAGAACAACAAATGCAGATTGGCCCACATGGCCGGACCGCTGATGCGTTCCACCGAGTGCAGCAGATGATGGTGGTTGTTCCAATAGATGGCGAGATAGATGAAACTCAGCACATAAACCAGAAACACCGGCAGTACCGGCGCCAGTGCCTCCAGGTCGGCATCCTGCGGCACCTTCATCTCCAGCACCATGACGGTGATGATGACCGCCAGCATGCCGTCGCTGAAGGCCTCCATCCGCCCCTTGCCCATGTGCGCTCCCGTCCGGATTAACACACGGCCCGCGCGGGAGTTTGACTGCACAAACTCCGGCGCAGGCCGCAACGTCATCAGTATGCCCTGGCTCAAGCCTGTTTCTTGCCGTCCTTGACCTCTTCGAACTCGGCGTCCACCACATTGTCCTTGCCCTGGTCCTGGTCCTTGCCCCCGCCGGCCGCACCTTCGCCGGAAGCCTTGGTGTCCTCCTGCTTGGCGGCGTACACGCGCTCGGCCAGCTTGCCGGCGGCCTCCGAAAGCGCCTGGGCTTTGGTCTCGATGACGTGCTTGTCATCCTTCTTGATGACATCCTTGAGGTCGCTGATGGCCGACTCGAGGCGCGCGCGCTCCTCGCCCGACACCTTGTCACCGAGTTCCTTCAGGCTTTTCTCGGTAGCGTGCACCAGATTTTCCGCCTGGTTGCGCGTGTCCACCAACTCGCGGGCTTTCTTGTCCTCGGCAGCATGCGCTTCGGCGTCCTTGACCATGCGCTCGATGTCCTCCTTGGACAGTCCCGACGACGCCTTGATGGTGATCTTCTGCTCCTTGTTGGTGGCTTTGTCCTTGGCCGAGACGTTGAGAATGCCGTTGGCGTCGATGTCGAAAGTCACCTCGACCTGCGGCACGCCGCGCGGCGCCGGCGGAATGTCGGAAAGATCAAACTTGCCGAGCGACTTGTTGTCGCGCGCCATTTCGCGTTCGCCCTGCAGCACATGCACCGTGACCGCGGTCTGGTTGTCATCCGCGGTCGAGAACACCTGGGTGGCTTTCGTCGGAATGGTGGTGTTTTTCTCGATGAGCTTGGTCATCACGCCGCCCAGTGTCTCGATGCCGAGCGACAGCGGCGTGACGTCCAGCAGCAACACGTCCTTGACGTCGCCCTTGAGCACGCCGGCCTGCACCGCGGCGCCCACCGCCACGGCTTCGTCCGGATTCACGTCCTTGCGCGGCTCCTTGCCGAACAGGTCCTTGACGGTTTCCTGCACCTTGGGCATGCGCGTCTGGCCACCCACCAGGATGACTTCGTCCACATCGCTGACCGACAAGCCCGCATCCTTGAGCGCGGTCTTGCACGGGGCGATGGTTTTCTGAATCAGGTCTTCCACCAGCGCCTCGAGTTTGGCGCGTGTGAGCTTGATGTTCAGATGCTTCGGACCGCCGGCATCGGCAGTGATGTACGGCAGGTTGATCTCGGTCTGCTGCGAGGACGACAGCTCGATCTTGGACTTCTCTGCGGCTTCCTTCAGCCGCTGCATCGCAAGCGGATCATTGCGCACGTCTATGCCCTGCTCCTTCCGGAACTCCGCGGCAATGTAGTCAATGATGCGTTTGTCGAAATCCTCGCCGCCGAGAAAAGTGTCGCCGTTGGTGGAGAGCACCTCGAACTGGTGCTCGCCGTCCACTTCGGCGATTTCGATGATGGAAATGTCGAAGGTGCCGCCGCCCAGGTCATAGACCGCGATCTTCTTGTCGCCCTTGACTTTATCGAGGCCGTAGGCGAGCGCCGCAGCCGTCGGCTCGTTGATGATGCGCTTGACCTCGAGGCCCGCGATCTTGCCGGCATCCTTGGTGGCTTGGCGCTGGGAGTCGTTGAAATACGCCGGAACGGTGATCACCGCTTCCTTGACCTCTTCGCCGAGATAGTCCTCGGCGGTCTTTTTCATTTTCTGCAGCACGCGCGCCGAAATCTCGGGCGGCGCCATTTTCTTGCTGTTCGCCTCCACCCAGGCATCGCCGTTGTCGGCCTTGACGATCTTGTAGGGCACCATGCCCACATCCTTCTGCACCACGTCGTCGGCGTATTTGCGGCCGATGAGCCGCTTGATGGCGTACAGGGTATTCCTGGGATTAGTGACCGCCTGGCGCTTGGCCGACTGGCCGACCAGCACCTCATCGTCCTTGGTAAAAGCCACGATCGAGGGCGTGGTGCGGTCGCCCTCACTGTTCTCGATGACCCGGGGCTTGCCGCCTTCCATGATGGCCACGCAGGAATTGGTGGTGCCGAGATCAATGCCGATAATCTTGCTCATAGGTAAACGCTCCGAAACAGGGGTTGAATCCGGGTCATCCGGTTAAATGGGGGTAGGCCCAAGGCTTTCAAGCAGCCGCATCCGGGGACTTCGCCACAATCACCCGCGCCGCGCGCAGCAGGCGGTCGTTCAGCCGATAGCCCTTCTGCACCGTCAACAATACGCTGCCGGGCGGAGCCTCAGTACTGGGCTGCAGGGTCATGGCCTCGTGCTGCTCGGGATTGAACGCCGCACCCTTGACGGGATTGATCTCGCGCACGTCATAGCGCTCCAGCAGCGCCGCCAGCAATTTGAGCGTCATCTCCAGGCCTTCACGCAGGCTGTCCGCCGAGCTGGCCGCCACGGCAATCCCCGCTTCGAGGCTGTCCTTGACCGGCAACAACTCCTGGAGGAAGCGTTCCAGCGCATAACGGTGCGCGTTTTCCAGATCGCGCTGGCTGCGCTTGCGCAGATTGTCCAGTTCGGCCACCGCGCGTATGTAACTATCCCAGTTCTGCGCCGCCTTTTGCTGGGCTTCGGTGAGCGCGGTCTGGAGATCCGCCGCGGGATCGGCTGCGGGCTCCGCGGTAGCCGGATTGGGCGCCTCAGCCTGCTCCGCGTGGGCAGTATGCTTCTTGCTCATTCACTTCTCCGTTGCCACTCCCGGCCGGCGGCCGGACATAACCATGCCATCCGCGGCGCGGAAGGCACTTTCCAAGTTGGGGTTTACTTGCGCGGGTTCAAGGCCGCGCCCAGCAGGCGCGCGGTCAAATCCACCAGCGGAATGACGCGCTCGTAGGCCATGCGCGTCGGGCCAATTACCCCCAGCACACCGACCACCGCGTCTCCCACCTTATAGGGTGCAGTCACCACACTGCACTCATCCAGCACCCGGTAGCCGGATTCCTCACCGATGAAGATCTGCACGCGTTCCGCGGCGATGCACTTGTCCATGAGGTGCAGGATTTCGCGCCGCTGGGTGAAGGCCTCGAACAGCCGGCGCAGCTTTTCCACGTCCGACAGCTCGGCCCATTCCATGAGGTTGGTCTCGCCAGCCATCATGTAGCTGCGCCCCTGGTCACGACTGCGGCCCCCGGCGGCCTTTTCCGCCATGTGAATCGCGGCCACCATCAGCTCGTTCATGCTCTCGCGGGTACGCCGCAGTTCCTCGAGCAGCGTCGTGCGTACCGCCTGGATATCCTTGCCGGCAAAATGCGCGTTCAGATAATTGCTGATTTGCTGCAGAGCGCTCGGCTCGTAGCGGTGGTCCAAGTGCAGCACGCGGTTCTGCACCTCGCCCTCGTTGATCACCAGGATCGCCAACACGCGATTGTCGGACAGCGGCAGGAATTCAATATGCCGCCAGGCAACGTGTTCGAGCCGCGGCAGCGTAACCACTCCCGCCATGTGGGTCACCGCGGACAGCAGGCTGCTGGCCGACGCCAGCAGCGCCTGCGGGTCGGCATCTTCCACGTCCAGCTGCTGGCGGATCAGGCGCACCTCCTGCTGAGCCAGCGGTTTGACCGTGAGCAGTGTGTCCACGAAGAAACGGTAGCCCTTGACCGTGGGCACGCGCCCGGCAGAGGTATGCGGCGAGGCAATGAAACCGATCTCCTCCAGATCGGCCATGACGTTGCGGATGCTGGCCGGGCTCAAATCCATGCCGGCATCCCGCGCCAAGGTGCGCGAACCCACCGGTTCGCCGTCACGGATGTAACGCTCCACCAGCACCTTGAGCAGGTGCTGCGCGCGTTCATTCATCGCCGTCGCCGCGGTCGGACCGGTCATGTCTGCCATCGCTCCATTGTCACGCATCTGGCACTCGCTGGCGCGGAGTGCCACAGGAAAAAACTAGCAATCCGCCGGGAAAACTGTCAAGAACCGTCCGGCGTTTCACGCCCCCGGCCGCCATGCTAACGTTGCAGCCGGTATGCCCGGTAATTTTGCCACCATCGCCGTCCTGGGCCGCGCAGGCGACCCGCAAATCGCCGCGACGCTCACCCGGCTGCTGGGCCAGTTGCGTGCGGCGCACGCCACGGCGCTGGTGGACGCGGCACTGGCGCCACTGCTCGGCCACCCGTCCGATGCGCAACTTGCCGACCACCTGCGGCTGGCCGCAGCGGCGGAACTGGCGATCGTCATCGGCGGCGACGGCACGCTGCTCAAGGCTGCGCACGTGTTCAATTCGAGGCCGGTGCCGCTGGTCGGCATCAATCTCGGGCGCCTGGGCTTTCTCACCGACATCTCGCCGGACTCGATGGACACGGACATCGCCGCCATCCTGCGCGGCGAATACCGCGCCGATCGTCGTGTGCTCCTCGAAGCCGAAATCGCGCACGCCGCACAAACCACCGCCTGCGTACCGGCGCTTAACGACGTAGTCATCCAGAAAACCGACGGCGGACGGCTCATCGAATTTGAAACCTATGTTGACGGCCAGTTCGTGTGCGCACACCGCGCCGACGGCCTGATCGTGGCCACACCTACCGGCTCGACGGCTTACGCGCTTTCCGGCGGCGGCTCGATTCTGCACCCCGCGCTGGATGCCATGATTCTGGTGCCCATCTGCCCGCATGCATTGGGCGACCGGCCCATCGTGCTGGGCGGCGGCAGTCGCGTGGAAATCGCGATCAGCCAGACCCACGGCGGCCGCGCGCAAGCCACGAGCGACGGACAGCACATGCAGATACTCAATGCCGGCGACCGCATTCGTGTGTGGCGCGCGGACCGCGCGGTGACTTTCATCCATCCACACGGGCACGATTACTTCCGCATCCTGCGCACCAAGCTGCACTGGGGTCCGGGACTCACGCGCAGCGACAATGAATAACGCATGCTGACCCGGCTCACCATCCGTGATTTTGCCATCATCGACAGGATGGAGCTGGATCTGGCCGCCGGACTGAGCGTGCTCACCGGCGAAACCGGCGCGGGCAAATCCATCT
>JAGXAZ010000073.1 GCA_018971365.1 Gammaproteobacteria bacterium
GACCCATACGATGGCGAAGGCGATCCAGCCAACAACAAAACCAACAAGCACCAGATAGCTCGCGCCGATAAGAATGCACCACAGAATCGCCCACCAGAAGCTGCGGATCATCCAGGAATGGTGGCTGTCCATGACCGCGCCGTCGTCGCCGCGCTTCACGTAGTTGATGATGAGCGCCACGACGCTCAGGATGCCGGTGATGGCACCGAGCAAGTGCAATACATACGCGACTATGGTGATGCCGTGGCCTTTTTCTGCGGTATTCATATTGCTGTGCTCCTCAATTTTCAATCATTCCCTATGTCGAAATACCCGGTAGGAGCGGCGCTCCGCGCCGCGATCTTCGGTATGTTACAGGTTGATCGCGGCCCGGGACGGCCGCTCCTACAAGCTTTTTTGACACCTGCGCCCACTCAGCCTGCAGGGGGCACAGCGCCGGGAAATTCAAGGCGCACGCGCCGGTTCTGGCGGCCTTTCTTTTCGATCTTGGTGATGCTGACTGTGCCAATCTCGCCGATGCGCGCGAGATGCGTGCCACCGCAAGGCTGGAGGTCAATGCCTTCGATGTTCACCAGCCGGATGCGTCCCACGCCGCGCGGCGGGTGTACCGACATCGTTTTTACCAGCTCGGGGTGCGCATCGAGTTCTGCGTCCGTGATCCAGCGGAAAGACACCGGCGCATCGCGCGCTATCAGTTCCCGCAGTTTTGCGTTCACCTCGTCCGTATCCGGCGTTTCTGGCAGATCAAAATCCAGCCGGCCGTAGCCGTCGCCCACCTGTCCGCCGGTAACCGGCGCGACAATGACGGCGCTCAATAAATGCAAACAAGTGTGCATGCGCATCAGCCGGTAGCGCCGCTCCCAGTCAATTTCCGCGGTGACCCGCATGCCCGGTTGCAGCCACGCCGCCGCTTCCGCCGGCAGATGCAGGATTTCGCCGGGCGTCGCGCCTTTATGGGTGCCGGCGATGTGCAGTTCGCGGCCATCATCCAGCCGCAGCACGCCGATGTCTCCCGGTTGGCCGCCGCCAAGCGGATAGAACACGGTGCGGTCGAGCTTCACACCGCGCTCATCCGCGGCGAGCACCGTGGCTTCGCAAGCGCGTGCGTAGGCGTCGGCACGGAATATCTCTTCGGTCATTTGCCCTTGCTCTCCGCCGCCGGTTCGAACTTCAGCGCCAGCGAATTGATGCAGTAGCGCAGACCGGCAGGCGGCGGCCCGTCGTTGAACACGTGGCCCAGGTGCGCGTCACACTGCGCACACACGACTTCGATGCGTTGCATGCCGTGACTTGAATCCGCGTGCTCTTCCAGGCTCGCATCAACCGCCGGCGCCGTGAAACTCGGCCAGCCGCAGTGGGATTCGAACTTGGCCTCCGAGGTGAACACCGGATTGCCACAGCACACGCAGCGGTATATGCCCGGCGCGTGGCTATATAAATACTCGCCTGTGCCGGGCCGCTCAGTGGCTTTCTGGCGCGTGACTGCGTACTGCTCGGGCGTGAGTGCTGCGCGCCATTGCTGTTCGGTTTTGCGGATCTTTTCCATCGGCTACACCCGAGTGCACTAATCAGACCGGCATGGTAGCGCGCGCCGCTCCCGACGACACCGGTGGCAAACCGCGGGCGGAAAATCCGCGTTCAATCTGGTACCCTATGCGCCGCCTCCGGTACTGTTTCCAACCCCTGTTGCACGGGAGATTTCCAATGCGGAGCCGCATTGCCGTCCTCATAGTGGCCTGCGCGGCGCTCGGCGCGAGTTTCGCGGCGCACGCGGCCGGCGACCCTGCCAAGGGCAAGGTCGAATCGCAGACCTGCCTCGGCTGCCATGGCATCGCCGATTACACCAATGTGTATCCCAGCTACCGCGTGCCCAAGCTGGCCGGCCAGAATGCGGCCTACATCGTGCACGCGCTCGAGGAGTACAAAAGCGGCGCCCGCAACCACAAGACCATGCATGCGCAGGCCTCGTCGCTGACGCAGCAACAGATGGAGGACATCGCCGCGTATTTCAGCAGCTTGGGCAAACCCTACAAACCCGGTCCCGGAGCCCAGCCATGAAATCCCTGACTGCTCTTGCGATTCTGCTCCTGGGCCTCGCCGCCGGCGCATCCTTGGCCGACGATTCGCCCGCTGCCGGGGCAACCGCCTCCGCTCCGCCCGCCACGCTCGCCTGGGCCGCGCAGGAGTTCAAGAACACCTGCTCCGCCTGCCACGGTGCCGACGGCGCCCATCCGACGCCCCTGCCGGGCAATCCGCCGCCGATCGTCGCGGGCCAGTACGCCGATTACCTGGTCCAGGCGCTCACCGAGTACCGCGATGGCCAGCGCCAGAACATCATCATGGCGCCGCAGGCCAAGGCCCTGAATAATGCGCAGATACGCGCGCTCGCGGCTTACATCTCGCGCCTGCCCACACCGTTGCACACGCTGCCGCGTCCCGATTTCGGCCACTGAGCCGATGACCGCGCGCGGCGCGGCTCAGTGCGTCAGCAGTGCCAACTTCACTGACCCGGTGGTGACTTGCAGGTTGATGCTGTTGCTGCCGTTCAACCTGTAACTCAGATTCTGGCCCGCGCCGGTCTTGTGCATATCGCCGGCGCTCACACCTTCCACCGTCAGGCCGGCCTCGCCGACGCCGGCTCCGAGTGCAATATCCGCATAGTCCAGGCTGTGGACCGTCGCCTGGATCTTTCCGACATTGGCGCTGACCTTGAGCGGACCACCGGGCACGTCGAGGTGCACGGCGCCAACGTTCAGGTCGGCGTCCACGCCGCCTGCGATTCCGCTAATATTCAAATCCCCGACATTCACATGCCCGGTGATCGCGGCAGCCGCCGGCAGCGCTACGTTCCAGTGCTCGCTGATGTTGCTGCTATCGGTATGGGCCGGGTATTGCACCCCCAGCGTCAGCACACCGTTGTCCAGTGAGTGCGTGATGACCGCATGCTGCACGGCCGCGAGACTTGTGCCGCTGGTGAACATGCCGAAGAAACTGGTCGAGGGTTTGAGGCTGAGCGCCACATGCACCTGGCCATCGGTACTGGGCGTGACGCTGACCCGGCCGACGTTCACGTCCAGGTTCAGCCGCGCCACGCCTGCCGCGGGCAATACCTGGGCCGGGATGCTGATCTCCTGTTCCTGTACTGAACAGGCCGCTAACAGCAACAAGGGTAAAAGCACAACCATACGGCGCATGCGGATTCTCCGGTAATAGGCACAATGGGGGACAATCATCACCTGCCCGGTAGAGCGCCGCAAGCGCTTTACAAACAGGACGCAAGCCGACATTCTGAACCGCCTCGAAACTGAAATCGCATACATGAGCGACGCACCGTTGATTCGCAACGTCTCCGACACCGCCTTGTGGATGGCGATGTACCGGGCGCTGGAAAGCGAGCGTCCGGACGCCCTGTTCCACGACCCCTACGCGCGCGAGCTTGCGGGCGAACGCGGCCGCGAGATCGTTGAGCGCCTACCCAAGGCCAGACGCCTCGCCTGGCCCATGGTGGTACGCACGCAGATTCTGGACGAGCTCATTCAGGACAGTGTCGAGCAGGATGGTTTTGACACGGTGTTGAATCTCGCCTGCGGTCTGGACACCCGTCCCCACCGCTTGGCGCTGCCGGCGCGGTTACGCTGGGTGGAAGCGGACTTGCCGGAAATCATCGAATACAAATCGATGCGGCTCAAAAACGCGCGCGTCTTCTGCCGGCTGGAACGCCACTCCGTGGACCTCACCGATGCGGACCAGCGCCGGGCATTGTTCGCGCACGTGGGCGCCGCCGCCAACCGCGTGCTGATCGTCACCGAAGGCCTGCTGGCGTATTTCGGCGAGGAGCAAGTCAAAACATTAGCCGCAGATATGCGCCAGGCGGCTTCGTTCCGGCGCTGGCTCACCGACCTCATGTCACCGCGCGCGCTGAAAATGGCGCAGCGTCACTTCGCCAAGCAGGCTCCAACTGCCGGCCGGCTGCCCATTCAATTCGGGCCCAAACAGCATGTCGAATTCTTCCGGCCGCTGGGCTGGACGCCGCTCGCGTTTCATTCGTTCTGGGACGAAGGCCGGCGCCTCAGACGCAGCCTGCGAGGCGCCGCGCTCATCAATGTGCTGATGACGCTGATCCCCGGCGCGCGTGCTCAGGGCTGCAAGATGGGCGGCATCGCGGTGCTGGAGCGGCAATAAACGCTCAATGCCGGGGCGACACCTGAATGCCGTCGAGATAGTCGGGGCCGAGTTCCTGCATCTGATCCAGAATCCACGCCTGACGGCGCTGCAGGTAGGCGGACGGGTCGGTAACACTGGAACGATCCGGCGAGGGCAATGCGGCGGCGAGGAGTGCCGCCTGCGCTGGGGTCAACTGCGCCGGCGTGCAGCCGAACAGATGACGCGCTGCGGCGCCCACACCGAACACATTGCTGTCGAACTGCGCGGTGTTGAGATACATCTCCAGAACGCGCTGCTTGGGCCACAGCGCATCAACAAGCACGGTGAAATAAGCCTCCAGTGCCTTGCGGAAATAGTCGCGGCCGGACCATAGATACAGGTTCTTCGCAGTCTGCTGGGTGATGGTGCTGGCGCCGCGGATATGACGGCTCACGCGGTTGTGATGCAGCGCCTTTTCGATGGCCTCGAGATCGAAGCCGTGATTCCAGGGAAAGGTCTGGTCTTCGGAGGCAACCACCGCCAGCGGCATGGCGGGCGCCATATTCGAGTAATCCACCCAGTGGTAATCGATGCGCGCCCGTGGCTGGCCGTGCGTCTGCAGATACAGCAGACGCTCCTGCATGAAAGCCGTGGTGGCCGGATTGACCACGCCGCGGAACGCAACGCCCACCACGGTCGCGAGCAGCGACAGCCAGAGGATCGTCAACAGCCGCCAGCCCAGGCGCCGCCACCAGCGCGGCGCGGATTGCGGCGATTCAGACAGGTTCATGGATTCCGCGCTGCGTCAGCAGATACACGGCGAAACTCGGCAACCAATGGCTGCCCGCATAGTGCTCCCCGGTAACCGCGGCCAGACCGGCTTTCGCGTGCGCGCGCGCCGTCGCCAACAGCACCACACGTCGCGGGTCGTCTCCGGACAGTACCGATCCCACCCCTTCCAGCATCCAGGCGCGACTGAGCGTCAGGCCGTCGAGATGCGCGAGCTTGCCGTCGGCACGATCACGCGACGGCACCGGCTGCAGCCACGCTGATTTCCCCCGCAGGGGAATCTGCGGCATGAATTTGCCCAGCCAGCTTGCAAACTCCGCCTGCGGCAGCACGCGCCGCATGAGATCGGCTTCCGCCAATGCGGGCGACAGGAAATCATGGCCCGAAGGCTCGTAATCCAGCGGCACCTCGCGGTCGGCCGAATAAAAGTCGCGACTGCGGCCCCGCACCAGCGTCGCGAGCGCCACGTGCCCCGTGCTGCGCGCATAGTCGTGCAGCAGGCCGAGCGCGAACGCGGTATTGGCATGTTCGCCGCTGCGGATGGGGTGACTCAGCTTCGGCAGCCACTCCGAAAAACGCGCCACCGACAGTTCCTCCAGCGGCCGCAACGCCGTACGCCAATGGCGCGCCTGAGCTGAACCCCACTCGTGCAATTCACCGGCGAGTTGCAGCAGCCACGCAAGGCCATATGGACGCTCAAATCCGGCACGCTGCGGCGCGCGCAGATAATTGCATTCCGCAGCAATGCTGGCGTCATCGAGATGCGCATCCAGCAGCACACGTGCGGACTCGTGGAACGGAGCCTGCGGCACCCGCCGCAGCAACCGCACCAGCAGCCAATGATTGTGCACCGCAGAATGCCAGTCGTAACTGCCGTAGAACGCCGGATGCAGCGCGTGCGGCGCGCGCACATCCGCGGCGTCGTTCAACAGGTGCTGGAGGTGATTGGGATATTCGCGCACGACGTTTTCGCGGGCGATGCGCACGAAGCGTTCCGCGGTGTGCGTATCCAAGGCGGCGGGCACGTGAGTCACAAATCCACCTGTTCGACATCGGTGAGCGCGATTTCGGCGCCCAGAAAACGGCCGCCCACGCGCGCAAAGCGTTCCGCATCATCCGTGGCCAAGAACCGGTGCCGGCCGCGGGCACCTGCGACACACGCCAACTGCCGTTGCTCCAGGGTTTCCGCGATCGTCCGCGCCACGGTTTCGCCGGAATCCACCAGCATCACCTCCGCACCCGTAACCTGCAGGATGGTTTTCCTGAGCAGCGGGAAATGCGTGCAACCCAGCACCAGACAATCCAGGCCGTCGCGCGTCTTTTCCGTGAGTAGCGGCTGCAGGTATTCGCGCGCCACCGCCTCCACCAGCGGCCCCTGGGTCCAGCCTTCCTCAACGAGCGCCACGAACAGCGAACAGGCCTGCGAAAACACGCGCGCATCGGCGCGCCGCGCGCGAATCGCGCGTTCATACGCGCCGCCGCGCACCGTACTTTCGGTCGCCAGCACCGCGATGTGGCCGCTGTGCGAAGCGCGCACGGCGGCTTCGGCGCCCGCTTCGACCACGCCGACGACCGGCAGCGGCGCAAATTCTGCCGCGAGTGCCGGCATCGCGACCGCCGAGGCGGTGTTGCAGGCCACCACCAGCATCTTGATGCCGCGCTCCACCAGATGTGCGGCCGCCTGCAGCGCGTAGCGTGTCACCGATTCGGCGCTCTTGGTGCCGTACGGCAGACGTGCGGTGTCGCCGAGATACAAAAATTGCTCCGCCGGCAACCGCGCCGCTATCGCACGCAATACCGTCAGGCCGCCGACGCCAGAATCGAAAATGCCGATGGGCAACGGCACGCGCTCGCGTGCGGGAGATGGTGTGCGGGTCATGCGAAAGGATTTTGGGGCTGACCAACTCATCTTCCCACAGCAGTGCCGCGGACCCAAATACCGGCAATGGGCCCGGCATCTCGACCCGGGTTTGGCATCCGATTTGCATGGATATCAATGGGGAGACGCGGGACAGGCGCGCGCCGGCCGAACCTCCGCGGCCGGCAGCGCCCTGTATAGGCGGGCGCAGGACGTGCCCGCTACCCGAAACTTGATGCGTGGACAGGCATCTGCGCGGCTCCACAGGACGTGGAGGCGGACTTGCCATGCGGCGGGACGCAGGCATGGCAAGTCCTTTTTTTACCCTGCTTCTGCGCGGCACTGACAAGGCCTGTCAGAATTTGCCAAGCACGTCAGCCACTGACCCGATCGGTCAGAAAAGCAAACGGCGCCAAACAACCGATACTGCCGGGTCTGCGCATGCCGCAAGCGCGCAACGTGCGCCCGGCGGATATCCGCACACTTAAAGCCGCAAAACACTCAATCGGGTGCGAATTCAGATCAACCTGCATTTCACACCCGCGCGTCAACACCGACTGCGGATGTCAGTCGGTCCCTGCGGCACAGCGAATCGTTATAATGCCGTTCCGGAGACGACGCGCAGTTCGCGAACTCCGAACCTTACAAAGGAAAGCACATGGGCAAAGGCGACAAGAAATCCGCGCGCGGCAAAATCTGGCGCGGCAGTTACGGCAACACACGGCCGCATCGCGCCGTGCACGCGAAAGCCGCCGCTGCAGGCGTCCGCAATACCAGGAAAAGCAGGAAAAAATAAGCCAAACCGCCGCACCCGGGTGCCAGCGGCGGCGCTCAGTTGTGCGATCTCACATCACCACGTGGCGCACCACGCCGGTCAGCACCGGCAGCGCGATGTGCTGAAAGCGCGGACTTAAATTCAGCGGTTTGATCAGCATCTTGACGCTCATCTCGTGCGGGAAATGCCGGCCGGCGTCGCGCCAGCAGCGCCGGCGCAGATCCCGGTACACGCGCTTGTTGAAATCCTGGTATGGGTGGCTGGCGCGGAATACGTGCTTCATCGCAATCAGGCCGTCTTCACCGTCTATCATTTTCAGACGGTGCCACAGCGCACGCAGCGTGCGCCCGCGACCGGCGCCTTCGCGTGCCTGATATATGCGGAAATAATGATAGAAATGCTTGTAATGCCGCACCTCGTCCTCGCGGATGCGGTCGGTAAGTCCGCTCAGCACCGGATCGCGACTCAGCCGGCTCAAGGTGGTGTAATACGTGGCGGTGCCCATTTCCACCACGCAGCGCGCGGCCATTTCCATGCTGCGCGTGGGCTCGAGCAGTTCCACCTTGCAACAGCGTGAATACTCCGCGAAAAAATCGCGGTAAGCGCGCTCCCAGTCAAACCCGGGCCATACGGTCTGCACGTAGTGCTTGAGCGCCTGCCCGTGCTGCAGTTCCTCGTGCTCCCAGTGGTCCTGCAGCCAGCCTGTGACCTCGGGATCGCCGGCGAAATACTCGATGAGGTTGCGCGTGTAAAGATCGGTGGTGATTTCTATGAATGAAGCGCTGGTCACCAAGTAGAACAGTTCTTCGTGCCGCGCGACTGCCTCGTGCCGAATGGCGTGCCAGGGAATGTCGCCCAGCGTCCAGCGTTGCTGGGACGCGTAACTTGCGCTCGCGGTCGGCATGTGCGCCCTCGTGACATGGGGGGATTGACTGCATTCTACGCCTATCGCGCCCGGTTCCGGATGAAGGCATTGGCTCGCGGGTGACACACACCCGGGACTGCGCTGGAGTAAGATGTTGAAATTTGCGGGAGTGCCCCGGTGTTTGCCATCCGCCGTATTTCCCTTGCGCTGGTCGCTGCATCGTCGTTGCTGGCCGGTTGCCAAACCAATCCCTACTTGCCGCCAGCGGATGTGGCCGCGCCCCCGAGTACGGCCGCGGTGCTGCCCGACGGTCTTGCTTACCAGGTGCTGAGTTCAGGAACCGGCAGCGCACACCCCACGCTGGATTCGGTGATTACGGTAAATTACACCGGCTGGACCACGGACGGGCGCAAATTCGACAGCACGGTCAATCCTGACGGCAGCACCTCTCCCGCCACATTCCCGCTCAACAAGCTGATCCAGGGCTGGCAGCAGATGCTGCCGCTGATGGTTGCAGGCGAACGCGTACGCGTATGGATACCGGGCCGGCTGGCATATGACAACCGCAACCGTCCCGGCGCCCCCAAAGGCATGCTGGTTTTCGACATCGAGCTGCTGAGTTTCAAGTAGCCATACCCCGCCTTTCCGGAGCTGCCCACATGCGCAAGCTGAGCCCGCTGTTTTTTGCCTTGTGTTTCGTCGCCGTGCACGCCGCAGCGCAGCCCGCGCCCGCGCCGCTTGCCAACCTGGACAGCTACGTACAGAAGATCATGCACGACTGGCAGGTGCCGGGCCTGGCGGTGGCCGTGGTCAAGGACGGCAAGGTGGTACTGGCACGCGGTTACGGGGTACGCGAACTCGGCCAACCCGAGAAGGTGGACGCCAGCACGCTGTTTACCATCGCTTCCAACAGCAAGGCATTTACGTCTGCGGCCCTGGGTATGCTGGTGGCCACGGGCAAGCTCCACTGGGATGATCCGGTCACCCAATACCTGCCGCGCTTTGAGCTCAATGACCCCTGGGTCACGCGCCAGATCACGGTACGCGATCTGCTCACGCATCGCAGCGGTTACTGCGATCCGATCTTCATGTGGTTCACCACCGGGTTCAACCGCGACCAGATCATTCAACACCTGCGCTACGCCAAGCCGGCCTACGGCTTCCGCGCACGCTTTTGCTACAACAACGCGATGTACCTGGTCGCGAGCCAGGTCATCCCGGCGATCACCGGCCAAAGTTGGGAAGACTATGTGCGTGCGCACCTGTTCACTCCT
>JAGXAZ010000185.1 GCA_018971365.1 Gammaproteobacteria bacterium
CCAGCGACACCCCGACGTGCGCGTCGTCCACGGTGCGCAGGTTCATGTTTTGCGCGCGCGCCGCGGCGTGCACCGCCGCGGTGTGCTTGCCGGTGTGCACGGTGAGCGTGTCGAAGAAATTCGCGTTGTCGGGTGCGCAGCCAAGGTGCTGCAGGCCGGCCGCGAGCATGCCGGTCAGTTGATGCACGCGTTCGGCAATACGCCGCAGGCCCTGTGGGCCGTGATACACCGCGTACATGCTCGCCATCACCGCGAGCAACGCCTGCGCGGTGCAGATGTTGGAGGTGGCCTTTTCGCGGCGGATATGCTGCTCGCGGGTCTGCAATGCCAGGCGATAGGCCGTCTGGCCTTGCGAGTCCCGGGTAACGCCCACGAGCCGACCCGGCAACTGGCGCTTGAGCGCATCGCGCGTGGCAAGGTAGGCGGCGTGCGGGCCACCGAAACCCATCGGCACTCCGAAGCGCTGGCTGTTGCCGACCGCGACATCCGCGCCCCACTCGCCCGGCGGCACCAGCAGCGTCAAGGCCAAAAGATCCGCCGCCGCGACGACACCCGCACCTCGAGCGCGGAGCTTTTCGCAGAGCGCGCGGTAGTCGCGCACCTCGCCGTTCGCGCCCGGATATTGAAACAACGCGCCGAAACAATTGGTTTTGACGGCGTCTTCCGCCTTGCCGATTTTTACCGTGATACCCAAAGGTTTGGCGCGAGTCTGCACCACCTCGATCGTCTGCGGCAACACGTCGTCCGCCATGAAAAACATGTCGGATTTTGACTGGCCCGCGCGTTTCACCAGCGTCATGGCCTCGGCCGCGGCGGTGGCTTCATCGAGCAGCGACGCGTTGGCAATGTCCAGGCCGGTGAGATCGGTAATCATCTGCTGGAAATTGAGCAGCGCCTCGAGCCGACCCTGGGAAATCTCGGGTTGATAGGGCGTGTACGAGGTGTACCAGGCGGGATTCTCGAACACGTTGCGCAGGATCACGCCCGGTGTGTGCGTGCCGTAATAACCCTGGCCGATGAAGGACTTGAACACCCGGTTTTTGGCGGCCAGTGCGCGCAGCGCAGCCAGCGCCTCGCTCTCGGACTTCGGCTCACTGAACGGCCCGAGCGGCAGGCCGTCCTTGCGGCGGATGTTGACCGGCACCGCGGCATTCGCGAGCGCGGTGCGCGTCGCGTATCCCAGTTCCCTGAGCATCGCCTGCTGTCCGGCTGCGTCCGGACCAATGTGCCGACCGATGAATTCGCCGTGCTGTTCCAGCTCCTCCGGCGTCGCATTGTCGTTCATGGGTAATCCGGTCGCCGCGTTCATTACAATTAAAATCTCGCGTCCAACGTTTTGCTCTCCTCTCCCTTCGGGAGAGGAGAGGAGATGAGGGTCCGTGAGTACCAGATGCGTTTGATGCAACCCGCACCCTCACCCGCCCTTCGGGCACCCTCTCCCGTGGGGAGAGGAGTCACATATTAACTGGCTTCGTCGGCCAGGACTTTTTCGTACGCCTTCGCGTCCAGCAGCTTGTTCAGATCGCTAGGATTGGCCGGCTTGAGCCGCAGGATCCAGTTGGCAAACGCGTCCTGATTGATGGACTCGGGCTTGTCGGCAAGCTTGGCGTTGCCCTCGAGCACTTCGCCCGCCACCGGGCTGTAGATGTCGGAGGCGGCCTTGACCGATTCCACCACCGCACAGGCTTCACCTGCGGCGAGCTTGCGGCCTTTCTGCGGCACTTCCACAAACACGATGTCACCCAGCGCTTCCTGGGCGTGGTCGGTAATGCCGATGGTCAGGCTGCCGTCGCTGCCGGTTTTGATCCATTCGTGACTCTTGGTGTATTTGAGATCGGCCGGGATCTTGCTCATTGCATTCTCCAATTTTG
>JAGXAZ010000074.1 GCA_018971365.1 Gammaproteobacteria bacterium
AACGCCCGGCGGAATAACTTTCCGTTGGATCGAGAATGTCCATCAGACGGTGCGGCGCGACCGCAAGAATCTCCGCGCCCGGCTTGGCGGTGCCGATGTCCAGGCCGCGATACACCATGGCGGAATCCACGCTGATGATGTCGCAGGGAAAGCGCTGCACCAGCTCCACCGCCAACGCGGTCTTGCCCGACGCAGTCGGTCCCATGAGGAGAATCGCCGGTGGTAAAGGTTGCTCTGCCATGATCCGAAAATTTTATGGGCGGTGTAAGAGATGCCAGTCCGAGCGAGAAGGATCTCTTGTCCCGCGCAACATTTCACCCTCACCCCTCCCTCTCGCAAAGGGCGCGGGAGTATTTGATGATGACCCCTCTTTAACGACCACGCAGAAAGAGTTTGTCGAGCTCGGCCATGCTGAGATGCCTCCAGGTGGGCCGGCCGTGATTGCACTGATCGGCGCGCGGCGTGCGCTCCATCTCGCGCAGCAGCGCATTCATCTCGGTGATTTCCAGTCGCCGGTGGGCGCGCACCGAAGTGTGGCAGGCGCGCGTCGCGAGCACATGCTCCAGTGCAGCGTGAATGCGCCGGCTGTTGCCGTGCTCGACCAGGTCCGCGAGCACATCGCGCAACAACTGCGCAGTGTCCTCGTCTTTGAGCAGCGCGGGAATTTCACGGATGACCAGCGATTCGGGACCGCGGCGCTCGATCACGAAGCCGCTGCGCGCCAGCTCCGGCGCATGCAATTCCGCGCAGTCCGCTTCGGCGCGGGACACCGCAAGGCTTTGCGGCACCAGCAGCGGCTGCGAGGTGACCTGCCCGGATTCCAAGGCGGCTTTCATGCGCTCGTAGGTAATGCGCTCATGTGCGGCGTGCATATCCACCAGCACCAGGCCGTCGGCCGCGGCGGCGAGAATGTAGACGCCGTGCAGTTGCGCGAGCGCGTAACCAAGCGGCGACACGCCGGTGGGCGCCGCGGCTTGTGCCGGTATCTCAGCCGCAGCATGCGGCCGCGCATAAGCCGCCGTGTCTTCCGCCACATGCAGCGGCATGGGCCGTTGTACATGGTTGGCGGGCACGGCCTGCGGCGTGGGCCGCACCCCCGCAGGTGCCGGCGCCATCGTCTGCGGTGTGGTGCCTTTGAGCGCCGCTTCCACGGTGCGAAACACGTAATCGTGTACCAGCCGGCCGTCGCGGAACCGCACTTCGTACTTGGCGGGATGCGCGTTCACGTCCACGCGCGCCGGATCGAGTTCGAGATACAGCACGTAGGCGGGATGGCGGCCGTGGAACAGCACGTCCTGATAGGCTAGTCTCACCGCGTGCGCCAGCAGCTTGTCGCGCACCATGCGGCCATTGACGTAGAAATACTGCAAGTCCGGCTGACTGCGGGAAAACGTCGGGCGCGCGATCCAACCGCGCAGGATCAGGCCGGTCATGGCCTGCGTGAGGTGCAGCGACTGGCGTACGAACTCCGGTCCCAGCAGCGCCGCCACACGTTGTTCGTGCTCGCGCGGTTCACCGGCCGCGTTGAGCGCATACACGCCGCGGCCGCTGTGACGCGCGTGCAGCGCCACGTCCATGCGCGCCAGCGCCAGGCGCCGCAGCACCGTGTCCACATGCCCGAATTCCGTGGCTTCGCTGCGCAGGAATTTGCGCCGTGCCGGCGTGTTGAAAAACAGCTCGCGCACTTCCACGCTGGTACCGACCGGATGCGGCAGCGGCGCCGGCTCACTGTAATGGCCGTGCCCGTCCCCTTCGATGCGCCAGCCGTGTTCCTCGTCGGCCGTGCGTGAGGCGAGGCTCAAACGCGCAACTGCGCCGATGCTCGGCAGCGCCTCACCGCGGAATCCCAGGGTGGCCACGCGTTCCAGATCCTCGAGGCTCGCGATCTTGCTGGTGGCGTGGCGCGCCACCGCCATGGCGAGTTCGTCGCGCGGCATGCCCTGGCCGTCATCGCGCACCCGGATCAGCCGTACGCCGCCGGCTTCCAGTTCCACGTCAATGCGTGTGGCGCCGGCATCCAGGCTGTTTTCCAGCAACTCCTTGACCACCGAAGCCGGGCGCTCGATGACCTCGCCGGCGGCGATCTGGTTGACGAGTTGCGGGGATAGTGAGCGGATCGGCATGCAGCACCGCTGCCTAGCTTACCGGCTCACCCGGGCTTGAGAAAGGACTGGATCAGTAACTGCCGTTGCCGCTGGCAACCTGGTGGCTGTCGTCCGCGATCACTGGCGCGTTGCGCTCCCGGCGCTGGGTCTTTTCCATGGCCAGCTCGGTGCCGGGCGGCGGATATTGGTCAAAGTAGTTGTGCACGCCGGTGAGAATCGCGCTTGCGATTTTCTGCTGATACCCGGGGCTTTGCAGCTGGCGCGCTTCGCGTGGATTGCTGATGTAGTCGGTCTCCACCAGGATCGAGGGAATATCCGGTGACTTGAGCACCACGAAGGCCGCCTGCTGCACCTGATAGCGATGCATGGAACCCATGCGCGCCAACTGCTGGGCCACGCGCCCGCCCACATCCAGGCTGGCTTTGATGGTCGCGGTCTGGGAAAGGTCCAGCAGTACCGAGGCCAGCATCGGGCTTTTGTCGGAAAGGTCCACGCCGCCCAGCAGGTCCGAGTCGTTTTCGCGCTGCGCCAGCAGGCGCGCATGCTCGCTGGTGGCGCCGTGCAAGGACAGCGCGTACACGGTAGCGCCGTCGGCATAATGATCGCGGGCCGCATCGCAATGGATGGAGATGAAGATATCGGCGTGCGCGGCGCGTGCACGCTCGATGCGCTGGCGCAGCGTGAGGTAGTAGTCCCCGTCGCGCGTCAGGAACGGTTTGAATCCCGGCAGATTGCCCACCAGCGCCGCCAAACGACGGGCGATTTGCAGTGTGATGTTCTTTTCCATCGCGCCATGTGGGCCGCGCGCCCCGGAATCTATGCCGCCATGGCCGGCGTCTATCGCCACCACGATGTCACGTCCGGTTTGCGGCATGGCCTTGCGCACGGTGAGCACCGGCACGCGCGCAGCCACGGAATTTTGCGGGTAGAGGTCCACCACCAGCTGGGTTCCCGCGCTGGTGTTGCGCAGCAGGCTGCGTGGCGTAGTCTGCACCGTGGCGTCCAGCACCACCCGCAATCCCGTTTGATTGCGGATACCGCTGCGCAAATCCTTGATCACACCCTGCCCCGCGGGCAGTGCGGCCTGCAGTGCGGTGTTGTCCATGTCTATCACCACCCGGTCGGGGTGACCGAGAGTGAAAATCCGGTACTCCGCAGGCGCCGACAGGTCAAAAACCAGGCTGGTATGCCCGGCGGCGGGCGCAAAATGCAACCCCAGCACCTGTGCCGGCGCTGCCAGCGCTGCGGCCGGCAGCAGCAGCAAAAAAGTCAGCAAAACCCGCATGCCCGGACGTGTGTTTGGGGACATGGGCTAAGTTATACACAATCCCGCGTGGATTTCAAGTTTTTTTATAATGGATTTATGGGGATACGTTCGTAACTTAGAGCTTGACCTTAGAGTTCAGCCGATTTGGGCTCGCCTTCAACACCCAAATTCGTGCGCATGCGAGCCAGCCAAGCCTGGGTCAGGTCCTCTCCGCGCCCGCTGCGGGGCTCAGCCCGAATCAACCGCCCCGGCTCGCGCAGCTCGAAATTCAACACAAGGTCGGGCTCAGGCAGCCGCCCCTCGCCGTGGTCAGGCCATTCGACAAAAACCCATAAATCCCCGTCATCGAGATCCCGCGCCCCGAGGTATTCCATCTCCTCCGGTCCACGGATGCGGTAAAGATCCAGGTGATACAGCCGGTACCCGCCGATCTCATAGCCTTCAACCAGCGTGTAGGTCGGACTGCGCACGCGCCCTTCGAATCCCAGGCCTTTGAGTACCCCTCTCACCAGCGTGGTCTTGCCCGCACCCAGCTGGCCGCGCAAATACACGACCGCGCCATTGCGCAGGGAGCGTCCCAGCGCCTGGCCCAGGGCATCCATATCCGCGGCGCTCGGCGCGTTCAGATCGGTCACGCGTTGAGTACCGAGCGCAATTCCGCAATCAGATCACGCGCCAGCAGTCCGCGTTCTCCGGCCTCGGCGGCGCGATCGCCCGCGAGCGCGTGCGCCTGCACGCCGGCACGCGCCGCGTCAGGCAACGTCAATCGCTGCGCTAGCAGGGCCGCGATGACGCCGG
The DNA here is from genome assembly GCA_018971365.1 of Gammaproteobacteria bacterium. Taxonomy (GTDB): domain Bacteria; phylum Pseudomonadota; class Gammaproteobacteria; order Natronospirales; family REEB76; genus REEB76. Next base: position 4,171 of record JAGXAZ010000074.1, read on the forward strand.
TGAGCGCATCGCCCATGCCGGGCGCCGCCATGCCGGGATTGCCATGCGGGCAAATCGCCGGAATCTCGCCTGCCGCCGCAACGATGCTGCCCGCGCCCTTGAGTACCACGACCGCGCGGAACTTTTCTGCAATCCGCGCCGCCGCCTGCAGCCGGTCCTGCTGGACTTCGGCCACGGATTGCTTGAGCAGGCGCGCCGCTTCGCCCGGGTGCGGCGTGAGAATCCAGTTGCCGCGCGCAAGCGGCCGTGCCGCCAACAGATTGAGCGCATCCGCGTCCACCACCAGCGGCAGCGGCAGTTCCAGTGCACGCTTGAGCAGGCGCTGGCCCCACTCGCCTTGCCCCAAACCGGGCCCTACCGCGATCACGCTGGCGCGTTCGAAAAGCCCTGCGGCTTCCGCTGCGTCGTCCACACCGCGCACCATGGCTTCCGGCAGGCCCGCGAGAAAACCCGCCACATGCTGCGGGCGCGTAATGACGCTCACCAGACCCGCACCCGATCGCAGCGCGGCTTCCGCACTCAGGCGCGGCGCGCCGCCCATGCCGTGATCGCCGCCGATGACCAGCACATGCCCGAAATCCCCCTTGTGCGCAGCGCGTGCGCGCCGCGGCAATGACACGTGTGCGTCCAGCAGGCGCGCACGCGGCGGCAGGCCTGCGAACGCCTGCGCAGGGACTTTGAGCGTGTCGAGTTCGAGTGTACCGGTGCAGGACGGCCCCTCACCGGTGAACAAGCCGGCTTTCATACCGATGAAAGTCTGCGTCACGGTAGCACGCACCGCTGCGCCCAGAACTGCGCCCGTGTCCGCATTCATCCCCGAGGGAATATCCACCGCCAGCACCGGCTTTCCCGAGGCGTTGATCAGCTCGACCGCCTGCGCCCAGAGATCGCGCAACGGCCGATCGAGGCCGATGCCGAACAGCGCGTCCACGATCACGTCCACGCGGGGCGGCCACTCGCCGGTGAACGGCCGTTCGCGGCCTTTTGCCGCCAGAAACCGCTTGCGCGCAGTCGCGGCGGCGCCTGTGAGCTTCGCGGCATCGCCGACATTCAGCACCGTCACGCGCCGCTTCGCGCGCAATGCCCGGGTTGCGAGCACGTAGCCGTCGCCCGCATTGTTACCCGCGCCCGCGAACACCACGATGTCGCGCGCTTTCGGCCAGTTTCGTTGCAGCGTCTGCCACGCCGCCGTACCCGCACGCATCATCAAGGTCAACGCGGGCACGTGGTGATCCTCGATGGCGCGCCGATCGAGTTCGCGCATTTGCGCAGCGGAGTAAAGCGCGGCTGGAAGTTGCGGCATGGAAGCATCATTATATAGAGTCCGTTCATTCCGCAATTCCACGTCCGAGGCACCATCATGAGCCAGGCCAGCTTCCGCGTCCCCACGCCCGTCAACGAACCCGTGCTGTCCTACGCGCCCGGGAGTCCGGAGCGTGCGGAGCTGAAACAGACGCTGGAACGCATGGTAGCGGAGCGCCTCGATATACCACTGGTCATCGCCGGCGAGGCCGTGCGTACCGGCAGGCTTGCCGAGGCACGCATGCCGCACGACCACCGGCACATGCTCGCGACGTATCATCAAGCCGAAGCACCACAAGTGCAGGCGGCGATAGCCGCGGCGCTCGCCGCGAAACCGGCCTGGGAGGCACTGCCCTTCGCCGATCGAGCCGGCGTACTCCTGCGCGCCGCCGATCTCCTCGCGACACGTTACCGCCCGATCCTCAACGCCTCCACCATGCTCGGGCAGTCGAAGACCGCGCATCAGGCGGAAATTGACGCCGCCTGCGAACTCATCGATTTTTTCCGCTTCAATGTGACATTTGCGGAACACCTGCTGGCGGAGCAGCCGAACAACGCACCCCAGGTTTCAAACAGTTTCGACTACCGTGCGCTCGACGGCTTCGTGTACGCGGTGACGCCGTTCAATTTCACGTCCATCGCCGGCAACCTGCCCACTGCGCCCGCGCTCATGGGCAACACCGTGGTCTTCAAGCCCTCACCGTCCGCGATGCCGAGCGCCTGGTACATCATGGAACTGCTGCGCGAAGCGGGCCTGCCGCCCGGCGTCATCAATATGGTGCAGGGCGATCCCGCGATGATCACCGCGCAGGTGCTCGCGCATCCGGATCTCGGCGGCGTGCACTTCACGGGATCAACTGCGGTGTTCAAGTCCATCTGGCGCATGGTCGGCGAAAACATGCCGCACTACCACCAGTACCCGCGCCTGGTGGGCGAAACCGGCGGCAAGGATTTCATCTTTGCGCATGCCTCCGCGGGTGATGATCTCGAAGCGCTCGCCGTTGGCATCGTGCGCGGCGCTTTCGAATACCAGGGGCAGAAATGCTCGGCGGCGGCGCGTGCCTTCATCCCCAAATCCGTCTGGCCGAAACTGTGCGAGCGGCTCGTGGCCCTGACCGGCGAGATCAAGATGGGCGACGTGCGCGATTTCCGCAATTTCATGGGCGCCGTCATTCACGAAAACGCCTTCAAAAAAATCAGCGGTTACCTCGACTACGCGCGCAGCGCGCCGGGCGTGAAACTGCTCGCCGGCGGCAAAGCCGACGGCCGGCGCGGATGGTTCATCGAGCCCACCGTGATCCAGAGCGACAACCCGAAAGACCGCCTGATGTGCGAGGAGATCTTCGGCCCGGTAATAACGCTGCACGTGTACCCGGACTCCGCCTACGAGGACACATTGCGCCTGTGCGACCAGTCCACGCCCTACGCGCTCACCGGCTCGATATTTGCGCGTGACCGCAAAGCCATCGCCACTGCGTCCCGATTGCTCCGACACGCGGCCGGCAATTTCTACATCAATGACAAGCCCACCGGCGCGGTCGTCGGGCAGCAGCCCTTCGGCGGCAGCCGCGCCTCGGGCACCAACGACAAGGCCGGCTCGTTCCTGAATCTGGTGCGCTGGACCTCGCCGCGCACCATCAAGGAGAATTTCACACCCCCCATCAGGGTCGGCTATCCCTACCAGGGAGCCGAGTAGCGGCCGCACGGTTGAATCAGAGCACAATGCCGGACTTCAGCGTCCTCGCCGGGCAGATACGTGCATGGGCACGCGAGCTCGGATTTCAGCAAACCGGAATTGCCGGGATCGAACTTCCCGAGGATGAATGTCGCCTGCTGGAATGGCTGCAACAACAACGCCATGGCGAAATGAAGTACATGCGGCGCCACGGCACACTTCGCAGCCGTCCGGCGGAACTGGTGCCGGGTACGCTGCGGGTGATTTCCGTGCGCATGGATTACTGGCCGGATGGCGCGCGTGACGCTGAAAATTCACTGCAAACAAAAGACCGCACCTACATCGCACGCTATGCGCTCGGCCGCGACTATCACAAGCTCATGCGTTCGCGCCTGCAAAAAATGGCTGGGCGAATTGAGGCGGAGGTGGGTAAATTCGGCTACCGGGCCTTCACCGACAGCGCGCCGGTGCTGGAAAAGGCCCTGGCGCGCAACGCCGGCCTCGGCTGGATCGGCAAGCACACCAATCTCATCAACAAAAACGCCGGCTCCTGGTTTTTCCTGGGCGAACTGTTCACCGACCTGCCGCTGCCGGTGGATAAACCCACCCGCGATCACTGTGGCAGCTGTCACGCCTGCATGGACGTGTGCCCGACTCACGCCATCGTCGCGCCCTACCAGCTCGATGCGCGCCGCTGCATCGCCTATCTCACCATCGAATACAAGGGCTCGATCCCGCTGGAATTCCGCAAGCCCATGGGCAACCGTGTGTTCGGCTGCGACGACTGCCAGTTGTTCTGCCCCTGGAACAAGTTCGCGCAACCGACGCAGGAAAAGGATTTCAAACCGCGCCACGGCCTTGATGACGCGGCGCTGGTGGAACTGTTCAACTGGACCGAAGAAGAATTCCAGCAACGCACCGAGGGCAGCGCCATCCGCCGCGTCGGTTACGAATGCTGGTTGCGAAACATTGCCGTGGCTTTGGGCAATGCACCCACTTCTGAGTTGGTAATAAACGCTCTCAGGGGACGGAAATCTCATCCATCGGCACTGGTACGTGAACATGTTACTTGGTCTATTGGGCAACATGTTTGTATATAACCACCGGCGACCTGATATATCCTAGCCAGCGCGTTAAATACCCTGCACCTAAGCGATAAATATTGAGGAGTACAAACTTGCCCCATAATCCGTTGTTGCCGGATAGGCACCTGGACCTTGGATGTGGCATGGAACCGCGCAATCCCTATGGGCGTAGCGAATTGCACGGGCTCGATGTGCGGCCGCGCTCCGCCGACAGTAACATCATTCATGCAGTAGCAGATTTGGCATTGCAGCCCATCCCCTATGCGGACAGCTTTTTCGGCTCAGTCTCGGCCTTTGATTTCCTGGAGCATATCCCGCGGCAGATACCAGCACCAGACGGCAAAAACATGGTGTTCCCATTTGTACGGCTCATGAATGAAATCTGGCGGGTACTGGCGCCCGGCGGCCGCCTCTACGCTGTCACTCCCTGCTTCCCCAGCCAAGCAGCTTTTCAGGATCCAACTCACGTTAACTTTATCAGCGTACTGACGCACACATATTTCTGTGGGAACCCGCCCCAAGGCCGGATGTACGGCTTCGCGGGAAATTTCCTTAATCTCAGGACCGGCTGGGTAGTACTCAAGGACTGTGAACGAGCGCATCACCTTAGTCTACCCCAGCGTTTCCGTTGGCTGCGTCGAAGTCTAAAAGGGAAACTGACTCACTACCTATGGGAACTTGAAGCGGTGAAAAAAACCACCTTGCCAACGACCACAGATCGCTTGATGCAAACCTGACAAATTAAAAGCCGACCATGCTCAATATGCCTAATCGACCTCTGGTGCTGAAGTCGCTTATGCCTCCTTTATGAATGTTTTAATGTAAGGATCGATGCACTGAATATTCAGTCTATTGGCCATGGCAGTCGCGGAAGCGCAGGCCGCTGCCGCAGGGACAGGGGCCGTCCGGTTCGGGTACCACCGCCTTGTCGTCCGTGCCGGCGCTCGCGGGCCGCTGGAAATGGCGCTGCATGGTGAGCTTGTCGAAGGGACCGATGCGCTCGCGGCCATCGAATTTGAAATCCGTGTACGCGCCGTGAGCATCCACATAGTGCAGGAAAGCCTGTACCCACCATTCGCCGTCGAACGTGTCGCGCCAGTGGGGCACGTCGGCGCCGCGGTAAATCAGCATGTCGCCGGGCGCAAGCTCCAGGGCCTTTTGCTCCTTGCCGGATTCCACGCACAGCGGCCAGAGCTTGTCGGCCTGGAAACCGAGCGCCAGCGAGGTGCTGATCTCGCAGGACGGCCGGTCCAGGTGCTTGGGCAACACCGCGCCGCGGCCATAGATGCGCAGATACGAATAGCAGGGCAGCAATTCCAGTCCGGTACCCTGTTCCACCACCGGCTTGAGTTTCAGCAGCAGGCTTTCGCTGAG
>JAGXAZ010000075.1 GCA_018971365.1 Gammaproteobacteria bacterium
CATATGACGTTAAACGGCCAAGGTTCGATATCATAACGCATTCGCACACCGGGCTGCGGCCGGATACCTGCATGAACCGGGGAACATGAGCCAGTTTTTCAGCATCCATCCACAAACGCCGCAACTGCGGCTGGTGCGCCGCAGCGTGGCAATTCTCAAGGCCGGCGGGGTCATCATCTATCCCACCGATTCCTGCTACGCTCTGGGATGCATGCTGGGCGACAAGACCGCCATGCAGCGCATCCGCAGCATTCGCGGCGCCGGCCCCGGACACAACTTCACCCTGGTGTGCCGGGACCTGTCCGAAATCGCCACCTACGCGCGCGTGGATAATCCCACTTTCCGTCTGCTCAAGGCGCATACGCCCGGCCCTTATACCTTTATTCTTCCCGCCACCCACGAGGTGCCCCGGCGCCTGCAACATCCGAAGCGCAAGACCATCGGCATCCGGGTGCCCGCGCATCCGATTCCCCAGGCGATTCTTGCCGAGCTGCGCGAACCGATCATGAGTTCCACGCTGATGCTGCCGGGCGAAGCCCAACCGCTTACCGATCCGCAGGACATGCGCACGCGGCTCGAGCATGTCGTGGACCTGGTGATTGACGGCGGGGCCTGCGGTCTCGAACCGACCACGGTGGTCGAATTGTCCGGGGATACGCCGGTGGTGGTACGCATCGGGCGCGGCAATCCCGTGCCGTTCAGTCGTTTGCATTGAAGGCCCGGTGGTGCCGCGAACCGACTCTGTATAATGGGTCGATGGGTCAATTCAACCTCATCCAGCTCATCATCATCTGGGCTCCGCCGGTATTGTTTGCCATCACGCTGCACGAAGTGGCGCACGGGTGGGTGGCGCGCCGTCTGGGGGACCCGACCGCCATGATGCTGGGGCGGCTGACCGTCAATCCGCTCAAGCACATCGATCCGATCGGAACCGTGATTGCACCGGTCGTGCTGCTGCTGTTGCACTCACCCTTCATTCTCGGCTGGGCCAAGCCGGTGCCGATCTCGCCGCGCAATTTCAAGAACCCGCGCCGCGACATGGCTGTCGTGGCCGTCGCCGGGCCGGTTGCCAACCTGATCATGGCGGTCATCTGGGCATTGATTTCCCATGGCGCGGCCCTGCTGACCGTGGCGCTGCCCTGGCTTGCGCCACTGGCCTATATGGGCGTAGCCGGTGTGCTCATCAACGTGGCGCTGTTCATATTCAACCTCATTCCGATACCGCCGCTCGACGGCGGACGGGTGCTGGTGGGCATCCTGCCGCGCAATCTGGCCAACAAGGTGGACAGCATCGAACGCTTCGGGCCTTTCATTCCCCTGGCGGTACTTATGCTGCTGCTGTTCGTGTTCCCCAGGCTGCTGTCCTCGATTCTGGGGCCGCCCATCGCCTGGCTGTCGCAGTTGCTGTTGGGCGGATAGCGGAACAGGCGCTGATGCATGGCCGCCACGGGTGCTGAAAACTTGCGGGTGCTATCGGGCATGCGACCCACGGGACGCATGCACCTCGGCCATCTGCACGGCGTGCTCAAGAACTGGCTCAAGCTGCAGCATGCGTACGAGTGCTTTTTCTTCGTGGCCGACTGGCATGCACTCACCACCCACTACCAGCAGGCGCGCGAAATTGAGCCCGCCATGTGGGACATGCTGGTGGATTGGCTGGCGGTAGGTGTGGATCCCGGCAAGGCGCGCATCTTCATCCAGTCGCATGTTCCCGAACACGCCGAGTTGCAGTTGTTGCTGTCCATGGTGACGCCGCTTGGCTGGCTGGAGCGCGTCCCCACCTACAAGGAGCAGCTGGAGCAGATCCGGGACCGCGATCTTTCGACCTACGGCTTTCTAGGCTATCCGGTGCTGCAGGCGGCCGATATCCTGATCTACAAGGCCGGCTGGGTGCCGGTCGGCGAGGATCAGGTGCCGCATGTCGAACTGACGCGCGAGATTGCGCGGCGTTTCAACTTCACCTACGGCCGCGAGCCGGACTTCGAAGTCAAGGTGGAAAGCGCCATCAAGAAACTCGGCAAGCGCAATGCGCGTCTGTACAGCGAGCTGCGCAAGCAATATCAGGAAAAGGGTGATCAGGAGGCCCTGCAAACCGCACACGCGCTCATCGCCGAGAACCAGAACCTGCCGCTCGGCGACCGTGACCGGCTTCTGGGTTTTCTCGAAGGTACCGGGCGCGTGATACTTACCGAGCCGAAGCCGCTGCTGACCGCAGCCGCACGCATGCCGGGACTGGACGGCCGCAAGATGTCGAAATCCTACGACAACACCATCAGTCTGCGCGACGAGCCCGCGGACATCGAGCAAAAGATTCGCACCATGCCGACCGATCCGGCGCGCGTACACCGCAGCGACCCTGGAAATCCGGAGAAATGCCCGGTGTGGGAATTCCACAAGATCTATTCGGATCAGGCGACGCGCGACTGGGTATGGAAGGGCTGCACGACCGCCGGCATTGGCTGCCTGGAATGCAAGCAACCGGTAATCGAGTCCGTGCTCAAGGAACTCCAGCCGATCCGTGAACGGGCCGTCGAGATCGAGGCCAATCCGGAGATGCTGCGCAGCGTCATCAACCAGGGAAGCGAGGCGGCGCGCGACGTGGCGTGCGACACCATAGATGAAGTGCGCCAAGCCATGGGCCTGAAGTACCGGTGAGTGCGCCGATGCAGCCGTCTTTGACTCCCGGCGAAGCCCCGGAGCCGGCACCACAGCAGGCGGAAATGCCGTTCGCCATCGTGCAGGGCGAAGCGATCACCAGCCTGCCGCGCGATCTGTACATTCCACCGGACGCGCTCGAGGTGTTTCTCGAGGCCTTCGAGGGCCCGCTGGACCTGCTGCTGTACCTGATCCGCCGGCAGAATCTCGATATCCTCAATATCCCGATCGCCGAGATCACGCGCCAGTACATGGAATATATAGAGCTGATGAAGGAGCTGCGCCTGGAACTGGCGGCCGAATACCTGGTGATGGCCGCGATGCTCGCCGAGATCAAGTCGCGCATGCTGCTGCCGCGCCCGCCGCTCGCCGAAGGCGAAGAGCAGGACCCGCGTGCCGAACTGATACGCCGGCTGCAGGAATATGAACGTTACAAGCAGGCGGCCGACGATCTGGATGCCTTGCCGCGCGTGGGCCGGGACGTGCATCCGGCCGCTGCGGAAATGGGCGGGCACAAAGTCGTGCGGCTGGTGCCGGATGTCAACATGCAGGAGCTGCTCATGGCCTTCAAGGATGTACTGCAGCGCGCCGCCATGTATTCCCACCATCACGTGCAACTCGAACCCCTGTCGGTGCGCCAGCGCATGTCCGAGCTGCTGGCGGGACTGCAGGCCGGGGAATTCCGCGAGTTCAGCGCGCTGTTCACACCCCAGGAAGGTCGCCGCGGCGTGGTGGTGACATTCCTGGCGTTGCTGGAACTGCTCAAGCAGGCGCTCATTGAACTGGTACAGGCCGAAAGTTTTGGCGCCATTCATGTGCGTGCCACGGGAGCGTCGCATCCGGATCTGTCGCTGGTGCGGATTGAGGGAGAAGAGCCTTGACCAGGGAATCGCCACAGCTCGGAAACATCCTGGAAGCCGCACTGCTGGCTGCCGGGCGTCCGCTCAATCTGGACGAGCTCATGGCCCTGTTCGAGGACGCCGACCGGCCGACACGCAATCAGGTCCGCAAGGCGCTAGACGAATTGCAGAGTAATTTTGCGGGACGCGGCATCGAGCTCAAGGAAGTCGGCGGGGGATTCCGCATCCAGGTAAAAGCCGAGCTCGCGCCGTGGATGGCACGCCTTTGGGAGGAACGTCCAGCGCGCTATTCGCGCGCGCTGCTCGAGACCCTGTCGCTCATCGCCTATCGCCAGCCAATCACGCGCGGCGAGATCGAGGCGGTACGCGGCGTCACGGTCAGCCCGCACATCGTGCGCACTCTCGAAGAGCGCGGCTGGATCCGCGTGGTGGGACACCGCGATGTCCCCGGACATCCGGAAATGCTGGCTACCACGCGCGAGTTTCTCGATTATTTCAATCTGCGCAGTCTGGATGAACTGCCGACGCTCGCCGACATCCGCGACATCACCAGCCCGGAAGCGGAACTCGACTTCGATGGCGCGGCGCCCGTACAGATCGTGCACGACGTCAAGGCGCCCGAGACTCCGGCCGCGGACGCCGAGGCGGAGTGAGCCGACATCAAATCCACGGCTGACAAGTCTGCGGTCGGGGCGGAGCGCATCCAGAAACTGTTGGCGGCGGCCGGCTTCGGTTCGCGCCGCGAAATCGAGGGCTGGATTTCCGCGGGTCGCGTACGCGTCAACGGCCGCGTGGCCCGCCTCGGCGAGCGTATCAGCGCCACCGATCGCGTGGTACTGGACCAGCGGCCGCTGCGCCTGGAACGCGCCGTGTCCGAACGGCAGCGCGTGATTCTGTATCACAAGCCGGAAGGCGAACTCACCACCCGCAAGGACCCCGAAGGCCGCCCGACGGTGTTCGAGGCGCTGCCGCGCCTGCGCCGCAGCCGTTGGGTCAGCATCGGCCGGCTGGATTTCAACACCTCCGGGCTGCTGCTGTTTACCAACGACGGTGAGCTCGCCAACCGCCTGATGCATCCATCGCAGGAAATCGAACGTGAGTATGCGGTGCGTGTGCTTGGCAAAATCACCGAACAGCAACTGAGCGCCCTGACCAGCGGCGTGCGGCTCGACGACGGCATGGCGAAATTTGATGGGCTTCACGACGCCGGCGGCGAGGGCGCCAATCACTGGTATCACGTGCTGCTGCGCGAGGGCCGCAAGCGCGAGGTGCGGCGTCTGTGGGAAGCCGTCGGCGTCACGGTGAGCCGCCTGATCCGCGTGCGCTACGGTGCGGTTGCGCTACCGCGCCAGCTGCCGCGCGGCGCGTGGCGTGAAGCAACGGATGATGAATTGCAGGCCTTGCGGGTACTGGCGGGAACCAATCCACCGGCAGCGGCGTCTCAGCCATCGGCACCCGCGGCACGCGATCATCAACGCCGGTCCCGGGTCCGGAGGAGGAATCATGAAAAAGATCAAGATTGAAAACGCGCCGTTGCGGCAGGGCAGCGGCTATCCCGAACCCTACGACCAGCCCTGCCGCAGCCGCACGCGCCGGCGGCTGGGCAATGCCGCCGGTCTCACGCAGTTCGGCGTCAACCTGCTGCACCTGCCGCCCGGCGCCTGGTCGAGTCAGCGTCACTGGCATGAAACCGAGGACGAGTTTGTCTGGGTGCTGGAGGGCGAGGTGGTACTGGTCACGAACGCAGGCGAGGAAATCCTGCGAGTCGGCGACTGCGCGGGTTTCAAAGCGGGCGACCCCGACGGCCATCATCTGCAGAATCGCAGCAGCCGGGAAGCCGTGATTCTCGAAATCGGCACGCGCAATCCCAAAGGCGACGGCGTGGATTACCCGGATATTGATCTTGCCATCCGCACCGGCTCACCCGGTTTCGTGCACAAGGACGGCAAGCCCTATCCGCCGCAGGCTCACAAGTAAGGTCGTAGATTGAGTGAGTGGGCCTGCGCATAGCGCAGGCTGACCCGATACCTTTGCGACCCGCGGCTCGAGACTCCGCAAAGCACCTGCAAGAAGACCCGACAGGAAAAAACCGCCGCGCCCTGAAGGGCAACAGCGGTTGCGTGTGCCAAACAGATTGTCAGGCCGGCGAGCCGGCAGGCACTTTCTCGGTGGTGGTGAAAAATGCCACGGTCTGCATGATTTCACCGATGAGCATCACGATGGCGCCCAGGCCAAACACAATCAGTGTAATCGCTCCGATGAAAATCAGCAGGCCCCCGGTCTTGTAAAGACTGACACCGGTGCTTTCCGAGAGTGGAATCGAAGCCTGGTACCAAAACCACGCGCCGACCATCCACAGCACCCAGGCAATGAACCCGCCGGCGATGACTCCGCTGGTAAACGCGGATGTACCTACGGCGCTGTCGTGGAATGCAGCCATAAACGCAGAGCCGACCACGAAGATCAGCAACAGCGACGCAACGATATACAGCACAACAGCAACAAATATATTGCGCCAGATTTTACTCTGGCCCGATTCTTTACTCGCCCGATAAAACGCGATCAGCAGGCAAATGATACCCGCGAGCCCCACGAGGTGAAACACGAAAGTAAGCGGGCCGAGCACGCTGCCGGCGATAAGCAAAATGTAACCCCATCCCCCCAGGAGCTTGGTGGTCTTTTCCATGTCCTGTCTCCCGACGACTGTGTGGTTGGAGCGCCAGACTGTACACAAGCGGCGGATTTCCGGCCAGCCCGCGCCGACCATAGGTCGTGCTGCGGCGAATCACGGGATCTCGAATTGTTGCCCGGTGATACCGCGGCTGTCGGGCCCCAATAAATAAAGATAGGCCGGCAACAACTGCTCGGGCGCGCGCAACTGGCTGCGGTCCTCCGCCGGAAATGCAAGGCGGCGCATTTCGGTGCGCACCGCGCCGGGATTGAGGCTGTTGAAGCGCAGCGTACCGCGGAATTCGGTTTCATCCGCGAGCAGGGCGGACAGTGCTTCAAGACCGGCCTTGGACACGGCATAGGCGGCCCAGTAGGCACGCGGCTTGCGGCCGACGCTGCTGGCGGTGAATACCACCGAGGCATCGGGCGATTTGTACAACAACGGCAGACAGGTCTTGGTGAGCATGAAAGCGGCGGTAAGATTCACCTGCATGACCTGCTGCCAGATCTGCACTTCGTGATGTTCAATCGGTGCGCGTTCGCCGAGCATGCCGGCGTTGTGCAGCAAACCGTCCAGACGGCCGTATTCCCTGTCGAGCACGGCGGCCAGGTCTTCATGGTCCTTGTAAGTGGCGCCGCGCAGATCCATGGGGTAAATGCCCGGCATCGGCCCGCCGGCCTGCATGATTTCGTCGTACACGGATTCCAGTTTCTTGATGGTCTTGCCCAGCAGCACCACGGTGGCGCCGTGTGCTGCGAGTCCACGGCTGACGGCGCGACCGATGCCGTCGCCTGCACCCGTGACGAGAATCACGCGATCCTTGAGCAGATCCTGCGGCGGAGCGTAAGCGGCGGGAATGCTGGAGGTCGTCATGGGTAGTGGTGCCGTGAGGTGTCAGCGTGCTCTGCGGGCGCTGCGCCACGCCGTCCACAGTTGCGCAAAGGGCCGCAATTCTACCGGCGCGGCAGCCTCGCGGTAACCGGTCTGCGAAAATTTCTTCAGGCGTGCGTACGCCAAACCACCCAAAACGAGACCTACGCCGAGGTCTGACCAGACGACTCCGGTCTGCGCCAGCGCTGTAGTATGGAGGGCGCGTGCCCGCCCGGCATAATCCTCGAGTAAGGCGCGCACGCCGGCCAAGGAATGGGATGCGCCGGAAACGTGACGATCGATACCGTGTTTGCGTAAATCGTCGGACGCGAAGTAAATGCGCCCGTGTTCGGCATACGCGAGTCCGTGCAGGACGATGTCCGCAAGTTGCCAGCTCCGGCCGAGCAGGCGTGCAGCTTCCAAGGTGGCGGGGGTACGGTGTCCGGCAAGCGCAGCGGCCAGTTCCGTGAGCGCACCGCCGCGTTGGTCGCAGTATTTCTCGACGTCGTCGAAATCGTGCAACGGTGTGGCATTGATGTCCGTGGCGACGCTCTCGATGATTTCGTACAGCGGTTTCGTCGGCAGGACCGCGTCGCGGACTTGTTGGTCGAGCCTGATGGTCAGCGGATGGCGCGCCCGGTGCTCGGTAAGTCGCGCAATCTCTTCCCGCCACCAGCCGAGCTTGGCGCGCGCTACGTCGGCGTCGGAGCACTCCCGCAGGATCTCGCGCATTTCCAGATATACCGCGAGCAGCGCGGTCAGCGCGCTGCGTTGTGCGCGTGGCGCAAACAGCACGGCGAATCGCAAATCGGCGGGCGCGCAGGCCAGTTTGCGCCGCTCTTCTTCGGCGGGGTTCATTCCTTGGCGTCGTTGCGGAGACGCGGCGCGGTTTCCACGGGATCGAGCGTCGGCAGTTCCTTTTTCGCCTGTACGCCCAGCTCGGTGAAGCGGCGTGCCGCCGGCAGCACCTGACGTTCCAGCGAACCCACCGCCTTGTTGTAATTCTTGACGCTCAGATCCAGGGCGCGGCCCACGCTGTCCACGTGCTCGGCAAACGTGGCGAGCCGCAGGTGCAGGGTTTCGGCCAGCTCGCGGATGGCCTCGGCGTTCTCCGCCAACGCCACCTGCCGCCAACCGTAGGCCACGGCCTTGAGCAGCGCCATGAAACTCGTGGGCGTGGCGAGCATGACTTTCTGGCGCAGGGCTTCTTCGATGAGAGCCGGCTCGCGGTCGAGCGCTGCCGCGAGGAACTGATCGCCGGGAATGAACAGGATCACGAAGTCCGGGCTGCTGTCGAACTGCGCCCAGTATTGCTTGCTGGCGAGCTCCTTGATGCGCTCGCGTACTTTGCGGGCATGCTGCGCCAGATGCGCCGCGCGCTGCTCTTCGCTGCCGGCCTCGGTGGCCGACAGGTAGCTGTCCAACGGAGTTTTGGCGTCCACGACCAGCGTGCGCTGGTCCGGCAGGCGGATCACCATGTCGGGCCGCTGCCGGCCATCTGCGCCTTCCCCGGTTTCCTGTTCGTAGAAGTCGCAGCGTTCCACCATGCCGGCGAGTTCCGCCAGGCGCCGCAGCGTTATCTCGCCCCAGCGGCCGCGTACTTCGGGGCGGCGCAGGGCGTTCACCAGGTTGCGGGTTTCCGTTTCCAGCTGCTGCTGCCCCTGCGCCATAAGCTTGAGGTGGCTGGTGATGCTGCCGAAGGATTCCCGCCGCTCCTTTTCGATTTCACGCAATTGTTGCTCGGTTTTCTTCAGGGTTTCGCCGATGGGCTTCACGAGTTCCGCAAAGGCCTGCTGCCTTTTTTCCAGATCGCCCTTGGCTTCGGCCTGGAACTTGCCGAGATTCTGGCCGGCAAGTTCCAGCAGCGATTGGCTGCTGGCGCGCAACGCATCGCCGGCCAAGGCCTTGAAGGTGTTTTCCATCTGTTCACGTGTGCCATTCAGGGCTTCGGCCTTGGCCCGGAGCATCGCGAGCTCCACGCGCATTTCGCCGAGACGCCGGTGCGCGAACAATATGGCGACCAGATAACCGGCCAGCAGCCCGACAATAAGTGCAATGATTGCCAGCGCAGAAATCATGATGCAACGCCATCCAATATCGGCGCGGCCGACACCTGCGCATTCAGCCAGCCGAGCAGATCCGCGGGCGCGACCAGCAGTCCGTCGGCCAGCCAACTTTGCGGCTGCTCGTCGTCGCCGATGTAGCCATACAGCGCCACCACCGCGCGCATACCCGCAGAGTGCGCAGCCTGCACATCGCGCGCGGCATCGCCTACGTAGGCGGCGGTTTGCGGTTCGACTCCGGACAGCGCACAGGCGTGCAACAACTGATCGGGATGCGGCTTGCGCCGCGGTGTGCTGTCGCCGCTCACCACACAAACCGCACGCGTGTGCAAATGAAAGGCCTCGACCAGCGGTTGGGTGAGGGCCGCCGGTTTGTTGGTGACGATGCCCCAGCGCAGGGTGCGTCGTTCCAGTTCACCCAGCAGATCTTCCACACCCGGGAAAAACCGCGTCTCCCGGCTGAGACA
>JAGXAZ010000076.1 GCA_018971365.1 Gammaproteobacteria bacterium
TGGCCAATGGTCGTATCGTCAAATCCGGCGACAAGACCCTGGCCACTGAACTTGAACGGCGCGGTTACGAGTGGGTGACGGCCGAGGCCGTCGCATGAACGCCGTGGCCGAACCCGTTCAGACGTATGCCGACAGCTTCGAGGCGCTGCAGGGTGGACAGGCGCCGGACTGGCTGGCCGCGCTGCGCCGCAGCGCGTTTGCACAGTTTACCGAGCGCGGTTTCCCGCCGGAACGCCACGAGGATTGGAAGTACAGCAATACGCGCGCGCTGCAGAAACTGCGGTTCAGCCCGGCGGCCACGCAGCCGGCAATTGTTGATGCCGCCTCACTCGACGCCGCACTGCTGCCCCAGGAAGGAGCGCAACGGCTGGTGTTCGTGAATGGCGTGCCGGCGCCGGAACTCAATGCCGGACCCAGGCAAGTCGAAGGACTGCGGATCACCTCCCTGGAGGTCGCGCTGCGCGAACGGGACACGCGCATTCGCGACCTGCTTCTGCCCCAGGCGCTCTGGGACAATGATCCGTTCACGGCGCTCAATACGGCGTTTCTCGCCCACGGCAGCCTGCTGGAGGTATCTGCAGACGCGCATATTCGCGACGCACTGCAATTGATATTCCTTTCCACGCCGGTTGCCGAAGCTTGCGCCAGCCATCCGCGCGTGATTCTCACGCTCGGCGAGAACTCACGCCTGACTCTCGTCGCGAGTCATTTCGGCCTGAACGGCGCCGCCAATTTCACCAACAGCTGCACGCAGATCACGCTCGGTCCCGGAGCGCAGTTGGATTATCTCGCGGTACAGCGCGAAGCGCCGGACGACTTTCACGTGAACCGGGTATACGTTTCCCAGCGCGAACGCAGTCGCCTCGCCTCGCAGGTCTACAATCTGGGCGGCCAATGGGTGCGCAACGACCTGCGCGTGCGCCTGGAAGCCCCCGGCGCGTCGGTGCGCATGGACGGACTGTATCTCGCGGACCGGCGCCGGCACGTGGACAACCACACGCGCATCGATCACCTCGCGCCGCACACCACCAGTGACGAGCTGTACCGTGGCATCATCAGCGAGCGCGGCCACGCGGTATTTAACGGCAAGGTGGTCGTGGCCGAAGCCGCGGTCAAGACCGACGCCACCCAGACCAACAACAATCTCCTGTTGACGCGCGACGGCGAGATCGACACCAAGCCGGAACTTGAAATCTACGCCGATGACGTGAAATGCAGTCACGGCGCCACCATTGGACAATTGGACGAACAGGCATTGTTCTACCTGCGCTCGCGCGGACTGGACCTCGCAACCGCACGCGCCATGCTGACCGGCGCATTCGCACGCGCAGTCGCAGACCGCATCGCCGCGCCCGATTTGCGCAAATTTGCACAGGCGCAACTCGCCACTGCCCTGCCGCAGGCGGCAGCCGAAGAATACACATGAGCACGGTCCGCACCCCGCGCGCTGCCCCGCTCCCGACAACCACGGGCTTCGATGTGCTTCGCTGGCGCAGGGATTTCCCGGTGTTGCAGCAAAGCGTACACGGAAAACCGCTGGTGTATCTCGACAATGCCGCCACCGCGCAAAAGCCGCAGAGCGTCATTGATGCGGTCGCGCGTTACTACCGCGAGACCAACGCCAATGTGCACCGCGGCGTGCACGCACTCAGTGAGTGCGCGACCGCCCAGTACGAGGCGGCACGCGACAAAGTGCGAAGCTTCATCCACGCAGCCTCGGTGCGCGAGATCGTGTTTACCCGCGGCACCACGGAATCGCTCAACCTGGTAGCCCAGAGCTACGGCCGCAGCCTCTTGCGCGCCGGCGACGAAATCATTGTGTCGCACATGGAACACCACTCCAATATCGTGCCCTGGCAACTGCTCGCGGGACAATTGCGCCTGGATATCAAGGTCATTCCGATTACCGATGAGGGCACGCTGGTGCCCGGCGCCTATGCACACCTGCTCAGTTCGCGTACGCGCCTGGTCGCGCTTGCGCACGTGTCGAACGCACTCGGCACGGTCAATCCGGTACGCGAGATGATTGCGCTCGCGCATCGTCATCACGCAATCGTGGTGCTGGACGGAGCGCAGGCGGTGCCTCACCTGCCCGTGGATGTGCGGGAGCTGGATTGCGATTTCTATGCCTTTTCCGCCCACAAGATGTTCGGCCCGACCGGCATCGGCGTGCTGTACGCAAAGCAGGCCCTGCTCGAAGAGATGCCGCCCTGGCAGGGCGGCGGCGACATGATCCGCACGGTGCGATTTTCCGGCAGCACCTGGAACGAGCTGCCGCACAAATTCGAAGCCGGCACGCCCCACATTGCGGGAGCCATCGGCTTGGGCGCCGCCGTGGATTATCTGCAGAACGTGGGTATGGACCGCATTGCAGGGCACGATCAGGAATTGCTGGCCTACGGTACCGAGCAGCTGCTGCGCGTCAAGGGACTCAAACTCGTCGGTACGGCGCCGGCCAAAGTGGGCGTGCTGTCCTTCGTGATGGACGGCATCCACCCGCACGACATCGGCACCATCGTGGATCAGGAAGGCGTGGCGATCCGTACCGGCCATCATTGTGCCATGCCGGTGATGGAGCGCTTCGGCATTCCCGCCACTGCGCGCGCCTCGCTGGCCTTTTACAACACCCGCGACGATATTGACGCGCTGGTCGCGGCGCTCGGCAAGGTCCGCGAGGTCTTCCGCTAATGGATCTCAGGGAGCTTTATCAGGACGTGATCGTGGACCACAACCGCAGCCCGCGCAATTTCCGCAAGCTCACGGGTGCCACGCGTACCCAGGAAGGCTTCAACCCGCTGTGCGGCGACAAGCTGATGCTTTATCTCAAGCTGGACGGTGACCGCATCAGCGACGTGAGCTTCGAGGGCTCCGGCTGCGCGATTTCGGTTGCCTCGGCCTCGCTGATGAGCCAGAACGTAAAAGGCAAAACCGTCGCGGAAGCCGAACAGCTCTTTAACCGGATGCGCGCGCTGCTTACTGGCGACGGCCAGGAGATTGACTTGGAATCCCTCGGCAATCTCGCCGCGCTTTCCGGCGTGAGCGAGTATCCATCGCGTGTGAAGTGCGCGAGCCTGTGCTGGCACGCCCTGAAAGCCGCATTGCAGCCGCCGTCTCAGGTGCGGCCCACCGAAGTGTCCACCGAATAGCGATGTACGATCGCACGCCCATTCCGCTGAGACGCGCCTGCAAAGCGCGCATGGTGCCGTCGGGCAACGAGGTGATCCTGCCCGAAGGCATCATCGTGAACGTCACGCAGTCGCTGGGCGGGAGCTTCACCGTGTACGTCGAAGGCAACCTGTTCCGCGTTGCCGGCGAGGACGCCGATGCACTCGGCCTCGAGCCGCCCGAACAACCCACGCTGCCGGAAAACCACAGCGAAAGCGACGTGGAGAAGCTCGTCTGGGAGCAGATGAAAACCTGCTACGACCCGGAAATCCCCATCAACGTGGTGGACCTGGGGCTGGTGTACGAATGCAAGCTCAACGAGTTGCCGGAAGGCGGCAAGCGCGTGGACGTGAAGATGACGCTCACCGCGCCCGGCTGCGGCATGGGCGAAGTCCTGTCACGCGACGTCAAGGAAAAACTCGAATCCGTGCCGTCGGTCAAACAGGCGCATGTCGAAATCGTGTTCGATCCACCCTGGAACCGCAGCATGATGTCGGACGAAGCCAAGCTCCAGCTTGGCATGTATTGACGCACACGGGAGATCAGTGATGGCCGAATGGGTAAACGTCGGTTCGGTGGAGGAAATCCCGCCCGGCCAATACAAGACCATAGATATCCACGATGTGCTGATCGCGGTCTTCAATGTGGCAGGCACATTCCATGCCATCGAAGATGTGTGCACCCACGACGGCGGCATTCTCACCGGCGGAACCGTCGAGGGCAAGGTGATTACCTGCCCGCGCCACGGCGCCCAGTTCAACATTCTTACCGGAGAAGTGCTCGCCCCGCCCGCCTACGAGCCGGTGGCGACATTTCCGGTGCGCGTCCACGAAGGCATGGTGCAGGTCAAGGACGATCGCTGGGATTGATCCAGCCTGCGCAAGTCCGCCAGGCGTCCGCGCCGCCGGCGCCATGCGCTTTATTGCTTTGGGTCATGCCGGTCCGCATGCCGGCTTTCGACCGTGTATTCGCCTTCAATCGTGATTCCACCGTTGCTCCTGCTTCCGTTTCGGCGGTGCGCACCCACCCGGCGCAGCCGGCTCCAGAGGTAAAAGGCCAACACGAAAACCGCCGCCGCACACAGCAACGCGATCACTATGACCAACCCTGTGACCATCATCAATGCGACAACTACCACCAGCAACACCATGGAAGCCAGCCTGCGCACACGCCCGCCGCCCGTGCGGCTGCGCAGGCGCATGAGTCGAAAGCGGCTTCGCAGGCTCATCTCATCAAGAATCTTCGGTTGATCTCCACCGCCGCTGCGCTGACATCAATCGCGGCCAAGTCATTCTCCGCGCTGCCCTCGGGCGGCGCAAATGCCAGTCGCCGCTCCGGTGCGTTGATCGTCTGCCAACGCAGTGCCGTGGACGAGCGCCGGCGCGGATAGAATGCCGCCGTCCGGCAATTCAGCGCGGCGGCAACGTGCAAAGGCCCGGTGGATCCGCTGATGAACAGATCACAGAACTGCAGGTGCCTGGCGAAATTCACCAGACCATCACGCGAGACATACAGAGTGTGAGGGACCCCGTGCAGCTGCGATGCAAGCGTCTGTACCTTGGGTTCTTCGCCTGGCCCGGCGCTGAGCACGACATGGTGGCCGCCGTGCGTATGCAAACCGCGGATCAGCTGCGCGTATTGCCCGAGGGAAAGATTATTCGCGGATCCGCCGTGTCCGACATGCACGAATATCAAGCGGCGGGATGATGGGATTGAATTGGCCTGTTTGAATTCCTGTCGCAGGACGCCAATCTCGGCTTCATTGAAATGCAGATAGGGCGGTGAAGGCGGAGACGCCGCGGCGATGTCCTGCGCGCGCAGGAAGTATTGCACCAGATCCAGGTTGTACTCATATTCCGGCTTGGCGGATTCGGAGCGCCGCTGTTTGAGGCGGTGGTTGTAAAACACCTGTGCAAGCTTGGTGGCCGGCGCCAGACGATACGGGATGCGCGCACGCCAGACCGCCAAACCCGTGTCAAATCGGGAAAACAGTGTAATCACCGCATCGAAGCTTTTGGCGCGCAACAAGTTGACTAATGCCCGTGCGTTACGCCAGTTGCCACGCAACTTCGGGTCAATCAGAACTTCGTCGGCAAAAGCACAGATTTCCGCGAGCGGCGCGGTGTAGGCCGGCACCAACACCGCGATGTGGGCCTTGGGCAGGCTGGCGCGCAACACGGCCAGCGCCGGCCAGGCGAGCATGAAGTCGCCCAGCTTGTCGTTGCGGATGACGAGGATGCGCTGTGAAGTTTTCACACGATATGGATTCATGCTGGCGGAGGGGGTGGGATTCGAACCCACGAAGAGCTTGCGCCCTTGCCGGTTTTCAAGACCGGTACCTTAAACCGCTCGGTCACCCCTCCTGCGCTGGGGGTAAGCATAACGGAAGCACTATGCGGCGGCTAGAATTTCAGTTGAAATCGGTTGCAAAAGACCCTATTAATCTGTCACGTGTTGGCCGCAGCGATCGCGGCTGTCTTTCATTCCAGCTGGCAGCGGAGCCTGAACATGGATAAAACCTCAAAGATCTTTGTGACCGAGCTTGATTTTGACAGACTCGAGCAGCTCCTGGACTCACCCGAAATCCGCAAGCTGCCGGGCATCGAATCGCTGTGGCAGGAACTGCACCGCGCCAACGTGATGCCTGCCGGTCAGATTCCCGCGAATGTGGTGACCATGAACTCGACGGTGCGCTTCGAGGACGAGTCCGCGGGCACCGCGACCAGCTCACGCTGGTGTATCCGCAGGCGGCCGGCGAGCCCGGCAGTGTGTCTATTACCACGCCGGTGGGCAGCGCGCTGCTCGGTCTGTCGGTGGGTCAGTCCATCGAATGGCAGGTGCCGGGCGGTAGGAAAATTCGGCTCAAGGTGCTGGAAGTGCTGCACCAGTCGGAAGCCGCTAAATAACCTCAAGCTGCCCCATGTAAGGCTGCATTACATATGACAAAGAGTGTGCAGTTGCTCTTATAAGTCCAGCCAATAGGCGGCGGCAAAAGGGGCAAGCACCAGCAGTAAACCGATTCCCAGAAGCCCCATCAGATTGGAAACAAACCAGGAAAAAACGGCTAGCGCCGCCCCGCAGATAAGGTACGCCACGCGCCCTTGACGCCGGCCATAGATAAAGTAACCGGTGCCGATGCTGCTAAATATCAGGCCGGCTAACAGGCTGGTAACACTGAACTTCATGTGCGCCCCGTGTTCCACGAGTAAAGTATCCCGCTCTTTGAGCCGGATAATTATATTGCAGTGAGTCCGTTCATATACGGGCGCAATGCCTCCGGGATATGGATGCGGCCGTCTTTGTCCTGGTAGTTCTCCATGACCGCAATCAACGCGCGGCCCACGGCCACGCCCGAGCCGTTAAGCGTGTGCAGCAGTTCGGGTTTGCCGGTGGCGGGGTTGCGCCAGCGTGCCTGTATGCGCCGCGCCTGGAAATCCGTGCAGTTGCTGCACGAGGAAATTTCGCGGTAACGGTTCTGGCTCGGCAGCCAGACTTCAAGATCATAAGTTTTGGCGGCCGCGAATCCGATGTCGCCGCCGCACAGCGCCACTATGCGGTACGGCAGTTCCAGCTTCTGCAAAATCGTTTCCGCATGGCCGGTCAGTTCTTCGAGCGCCTTGTAAGAATCCTGCGGTTTCACCAACTGCACCAGCTCGACTTTCTCGAACTGGTGCTGGCGGATCATGCCGCGCGTATCCTTGCCGGCCGCGCCGGCTTCCGCACGGAAACACGGCGTGTGCGCCACGTAGCGGCGCGGCAAGCTGTTGGCTTCCAGAATTTCATCCCGCGCCAGATTCGTGACCGGCACTTCCGCGGTGGGCACGAGGAAATAGTGCTGCTCGCCCTGCACGCCAAACAAGTCCTGCTCGAATTTGGGTAACTGACCGGTGCCGGTCAGCGCTGCACCGTTCACCAGATACGGTACGTACAATTCCTGGTAGCCGTGATCGCGGGTGTGCACATCGAGCATGAACTGGGTCAGCGCGCGCTGCAGTTTCGCGAGCACACCCCGGAGCACCACGAAGCGCGCGCCGGAGAGCTTGGCAGCACTCTCGAAATCCATGCGTCCACCGGGCGCTCCCAGGTCCACGTGGTCGCGCACCGTGAAATCGAATTTGCGCGGCTTGCCCCAGCGGCGGATTTCCTTGTTGGTCGTTTCGTCCCGTCCTTCCGGCACGCTGTCGTGCAGCAGATTGGGCAAATCGAGCTGGAACGCCGTCAGTTCCGCCTCTACGGCGTTGAAATCCTGCTCCGCCTTCGTGAGCTTGTCGCCCAGATCCGCCACCTGGGCAAGGAGCGGCACGGCATCCTGGCCTTTGCTCTTTGCCATGCCGATATCTTTCGATCGGGTATTGCGCTCGTTGCGCAACTGCTCCATGCGCGTCTGCAATTCCTTGCGCCGCGCTTCCAGCCGTGCATAGACCGCGGTATCCAGTACGAATCCACGGCGCGCGAGATTGCGCGCCACACTTTCCGGGTCGGTTCTGAGTAATTTCGGATCGAGCATGAGTGAGATGAATTATTTTGGCTTGGTGGAGTCTTTGCGCACGGTCGCGTCGCGTTGGCGCAGCTCGGCGAGCTTCTCGGCGATCCTGGTTTCGAGGCCGCGCGCCACGGGATGATAATAGGTTTTCGCCGGCATTGCCTCAGGGAAGTAGTTTTCTCCCGCCGCGTAGGCATCCGGCTCGTCGTGCGCATAACGGTACTCGCGTCCATACCCGAGGCCCTGCATCAGCCGCGTCGGCGCATTGCGCAACGCCAGTGGCACTTCCAGCGTGCCGTACTGTCTGGCATCGTTCATGGCGGTGTCGAACGCGGTATACACGGCGTTGCTCTTGGGCGCACAGGCCAGATAAACCACCGCCTGGGCCACGGCCAGTTCGCCCTCGGGGGAACCCAGCCGTTCCTGCACGTCCCAGGCATCCAGCGCCAGGGCCAGCGCGCGCGGATCGGCGTTGCCGATATCCTCGGAAGCCATGCGTACCACGCGCCGCGCGATGTACAGAGGATCACAGCCGCCGTCCAGCATGCGCGCCAGCCAGTAGAGTGCGGCGTCCGGCGCGGAGCCGCGCACCGATTTGTGCAGCGCGGAAATCTGATCATAGAACAGCTCGCCGTGCTTGTCGAAGCGCCGCAAACCGCCGGAGATCACCTCGCGCACGGTTTGTTCGCCGATGACTTCCCGGCCCTGCTCCTGCTCGGCCAGATCGGCCGCAAGTTCCAGGAAATTGAGCGCCCGGCGCGCGTCGCCATCGGCTGCCGCGGCCAGATCATTGCGCAGGGGAACGGCCAGTTCCAGCGGCCGCGCGCCTAGGCCGCGTTCCTTGTCCGCGAGCGCGGCATCAATCACGCGGCGGATGCCGGCACCGGTCAGCGGCTTGAGAATATAAACGCGGGCACGCGACAGCAGCGCATTGTTGAGTTCGAACGAGGGATTCTCGGTAGTCGCACCGATGAAGGTCAGCGTACCGTCCTCCACGAACGGCAGAAACGCATCCTGCTGATTCTTGTTGAAACGGTGCACTTCATCCAGGAACAGCACGGTGGCGACGCCCGCTTCGCGCCGGCGCGCCTGCGCGCGCTCCACCGCGGTACGCACGTCCTTGACTCCGGCCATGACGGCCGAGAGCGCAATGAAATCCGCATGGCTGGATGCCGCAAGCATGCGCGCCAGCGTGGTCTTGCCGGTACCCGGCGGTCCCCAGAAGATCATGGAGTGCAGACGGCCGCTTTCCAGGGCACGCGTCAACGGCTTGCCGGGACCGAGCAAATGTTCCTGACCGGCGAATTCGGCCGCGTTGCGCGGCCGCATGCGGTCAGCCAGCGGTTGGCTTGTGGACAAGATCATGTTCACCGCCACCGATCCATGCATACACGTGACCCAACCAGATGCGTGGCAGCCCCGCTCCCAGCAGGGCTCCGCCGATGTCTATCAACCAGTCGAACCAGCTCGGGTCACGGCCGGTATATCCCTGCAGGATTTCCAGAACACCGCCCATGACGATGAACGCGAGCGTCAGGCCGGTCAGCCAGCGCCGCCCGGGCAGCACGGCGCTGAACCACGCCGCCAACACAGCGTAAGCCAGGAAATGACCGATTTTGTCCAGATGCGGGATGAGTTGCAATTCGTCGGGCGGTTTGGGCGTAAGCGTGATCCAGATGACGAAGATCACCAGCAGCCAACCCGCTCCCAGCCAGCCGCGGTAAATCCAGACACGGCGCATGTTGTAAACCGCTGATCAGGTGCCGGGCTTGCCGGCATCACCAATCACATCGGCGCCGGGCGGCGGCGTGAACTTGAACAGGCTGTCGGGTAACGCGGGATTGACCTGCACGTGACTGAAGGTGATGCGCGTGAGGTTGCCGAGCGCGTCCTTCAA
>JAGXAZ010000077.1 GCA_018971365.1 Gammaproteobacteria bacterium
ACTCATCATACGGATTTGGTGGTGGATACAGCCTATCATCGGACAGCAACAGTGAACTTAAGACCCTTTGTGAAAGACTCTGGTTTAGTTACTTCAAAATTCCGCTCGATCGTCTCTCTGATGATTGGAGTGATGTCCTCGAAGCTCTTCGGAAGTATTTCTTCAGTGCGAAATGGTTTGAAATCTATGACTTCATAGAGTTTGTAGCCAATAATTATCCGAAAGACTACAGAGAAACAAATAGTAAGTTCATGGCGGCATGTAACTCGGTTCTCGAAATGGAGATGTCTGCGTGCCGTTTTGTTGATGGTCTAATCTCCGAAATCGCGCATGAAGAAGAAATTAGAGCAATTGAGAAAGCAATCGACCACGGCGAACGACTCGTAGCCAAGCACCTTCGCAGATCTCTTGAACTTCTCTCAGACCGATCCAATCCTGACTACAGGAACTCGATAAAGGAATCAATATCGGCTGTCGAACGACTAACTGCTCATGTTACTAAGGAAGATAAAGGCACTTTGGGACAACTAATAAAAAAGTTAGAAGAACATTTTGAATTACACCCCGCTTTAAAGAGCGCATTTGGTAGCATGTATGGCTAC
This sequence comes from Gammaproteobacteria bacterium, assembly GCA_018971365.1. GTDB lineage: Bacteria > Pseudomonadota > Gammaproteobacteria > Natronospirales > REEB76 > REEB76. The sequence continues at coordinate 603 of JAGXAZ010000077.1, forward strand.
ACATCGGATGAAGGCGGAATTAGACATGCCTTAACGGACAAGAAGGAAATTGATTTTGAAGATGCGAAGTTCATGCTGGTAGTGTGCTCAGCTTTTATTAATTACGTAGAGGGAAAACTAAAAGATTATGAATAACACGTCACCAATATAACTTCTGGTGCTGGCGCACTGTTCATAAGGATAGCTCTGCGTTATGTTCCGTAAGAAGATTCAGAAAAGGCCGACCACGGTGAGCACCGATGATCGCCTACAACTAACAACAGCACCGGGCAAAGTACTCAAACTCATATCTCACGCGAAAGTTAGCCTAGCTGCATTCGTGAAATCAGTGTGAAACCCTGCACAGGTTTTGATTCGCAAAGCCTTCTCAACCTATGGTTGACTACTATTTCAATTGCTGCTGCCAGAAATTTTCCATGGCAGTAAACAAATGCGTGCGCGCGGCGGGACCGGAGATGCCGTGGGTCTTGTTGGGATAGATGAGTAACTGGTAAGGCTTGCCGGCCTCGATCAGCGCCTGGATGAACTGGATCGTGTTTTGCCAATGGACGTTGTCATCGCCGGTACCCGCCACCAGCAATAGCGGATCGGCGAGATTCTTGGCGGCGGCCACGTCCGAGCTTTCGGCATAACCTTCGGGGTTTGCCTGCGGCGTGCTCATGTAGCGCTCGGTGTAAATCGAATCGTAATCCTGCCACTGGGTCACGGGCGCCACCGCGATGCCGGCGCGCCACACGCCGGGCGCGTGAGTAAGCGCGTAGGCAGTCATGTAGCCGCCGTAACTCCAGCCCCAGATGCCGATGCGCACGGCATCCACCCACGCCTGCCGCTTCAGCCAGTTGACCGCGGCCAACTGGTCGGCGAGCGCCAATTTTCCGAGATGCAGTTTCACCAGCGCCTGATCGCGGTGACTGAAATAGGTGGCCGCACGATTGTCGGTGGCGAACAAGACAAAACCCTGCTGGGCCAGCAACTGATCAAACAGGAAATTGGTTCCGCCCCAGGCGTCGCGCACGATCGGGCCGACGTCCGGTCCGCCGTACTGATACATGATCACCGGATATTTTTTGCCCGCGTCGAAGTCCGGCGGCAGCGTGAGGCGCGCGTATATCGGCGTGCGCCCGTCGGCCGCCATAATCGTGAAGAAACGCGGCTTCTGGAAGCGGTAAGGCAACTTGGCAGATGCCTGAATGAGCGTGCGCCGGCTGTTTTCGAGGCTCACCAGCGTGAGTGACGGCGGCGTCAGCACATTGGAAAAGCTGTCGAGATAATGATGCGCGTCCGGCGCCATGTTGATGTCGTGGGTTCCAGGTTCGGTGGTGACAGCGCGCGGTTCGCCACCGCGCAATGAAACGCGGTACAGCTCGGTATTCAGCGGGCCGTGAGTATAGCGGCTGAAATACAACTCGCCATGCTGCTCGTTCACACCCTCCAGCTTTAGCACGTTGTAATCGCCGGGCGTCAGCAGGCGCGCCTGACGGCCATCGTCGCCGTACAGGTACAGGTGCCGCCAGCCGTCCTGCTGGCTGCTCCATACGAAGCCGCCACTCTTGAGGAAATGCGGAGCGTCGCGCACGTCAATCCAGTCTGGATCGGTCTGCGTCACCAGCACCCGCGCCTGCCCCGATTGGGGATCGGCGGTCAGGAGTTGCAACCTGGTCTGGTCGCGATTCAGCACTTCGCCGTACACGCGGTCACCCTGCGGCAGCCAGCCGAAGCGCGCCAGATACGTATCCGGCGTGCCGGCCATCGCCATCCACACGGTCTTGCCGGTTTGCACATCACGCACACCCAGACGCACGATGGGATTGGGCATGCCGGCGTCGGGATATTTTTGCTCATACACGCTGGGCTGCTGATCCACGTAATTGATGAGCGGAAAGCTGTGTACCGGGCGCTCGTCGGATTGCAGGAAAGCGATGTAACGGCTGTCCGGCGACCAGGTATAAGCCGAGCGCAGATCCAGCTCCTCGGTATAAACCCAATTGAGCTCGCCATTCAGCACCTCGGCCTGGTGCGATGCGACGCTGTGCACCGGACCTCCCTGTACGGCAACGTAATGCACGTCGCCGTCCGTCACATAGCTCACCCACTGCTCGTCGGGCGACATCTGGGGATTGCGCTTCGCGCCCGGTTCGCGAGTGATCTGGGTAGTTTCGTGGCTCGTCAGGTTGTAGAGATAAATCTGGTCGTTGCTGAGATAAAAGATTGCATCGGATTTCGGCGACCAGTGATAGGCGGCCACGCCGTAGCGGGTGATGCGCTCCTGCTCCCTCTGGTTCTTGATACTGGAGGGCGGTGCCGCGGCACCGGCAAGCTGTGTGGCTGACAGCAACAATGTACGCTTGCCGCTGGCTATATCCACAATGTACAGATCGGCCAGACCGTCGGCGCCGCTGCGCAGCAGATAGGTCAGAGAGCGGCCGTCGGGACTCCATTCAAGCTGTTCAGGGTGGTAGCCGGTCAATCCCGGCTCGGCAAAGATCTGGGCAATCGTGTAGCCCGGTGCAGGCGGCGCCGGCTGTGCAGCGCACACCGCAAATGCAGCGCAGGCCAGCAACACACCGCCCGTCAGGCGTCTGAACGTTTTCATGGATTGCACCCTGGCATGCAGCAATACGGCGGTCTCAATTATAGACGGGCGTTTTCCGCCAACCCCCTCCAAACGCGTGCCGCCGGTCAACGCGGCGGCGGAGAATGAGTGTTGGCGCCGGCCCCGTTGCCCGGCGGGGTAAACTTGACCGTCACGGTGACGTGCTGCTCGGCGGGATCTTTCTGTTCCTGCAGCGGCTCGAAATACCACTGACGCACGGCCGCGACCGCGGTGGCGTCAAATACCCCCGGGGGGGTGGCGCTAACGACTTTGGGATCATGCACGCGACCGCGCGCATCCACATCGAAACTCAGCGTCACACTCCCGGCCAGATGCTGATCCAGAAGGTTGGCGGGATATACCGGATCCATGCGGAAAATCCGCCAATGGCCAAAGTCCACAATTTCACAGCCGCTGTCCGGTTTGTACACCAGCGGCTGATTGCGACAGAAAAACTGAGTGCGCGCCTGGGCGGCGTCCGGACCAAAGAACAACGGATACATGAACTCGCCGGCCACCGCCTCAGTCCCGTGCATCGCCGGTTTGAAGCGCCATTGGCCCAGCGCATTCAGCACCGACGCAGTGTCCGCGGGTGACAACAACGTGAAGATGGCATGCGCATGCTGCACGCTTCCGTCCGGGGACACGATGAAGCGCGCCAGGACCTGCTGATCCGCGGCGTCGCCCTGCAGGGCCTGCATCTGCGGCGTCAACGGTTCGCTGGTGGGCGTGCCGATCAAAACCGGCGGAGGGGGCGGTGTCGGCGGCGGTGTGGCCGGCTTGGGAGGTGGAGGCGTCGCACAGCCAGCGACCATGCACACTCCCAACAGACACACCCAGACTTTGGACATGGTTACCTGACTCGCAAATCGGCTGCAAATCACAGATAAGACCGGACGCGCTACCTTAACATGCAGGCGGCGCTCGCCCAAATGCAGCCCTTTCAGTTCGCGGCTTGTAGCCTGCAATGCTGTTTGCGTATACAGTTATCCGCCATGTCGGTCTCACCTCAGATTCCCGTCAAAGGTCGCGGCGCAATTTCCAACCCGGAAGGCCGATTTGAAAGCCGCCGGTCTAAGGGCGTTGACGACGGCTGGGACATTGAAGAGCTGCCGCTGCCTGCGCTGGAAACCGTGGTTACGCCCGAGACGGCGCGCTCCATCATCAGCCGCAACCAGTCACCGGATATTCCCTTCACACAATCCATCAATCCCTATCGCGGCTGCGAACATGGATGCATCTACTGTTATGCCCGGCCGAGCCATGCGTATCTGAATCTTTCACCCGGGCTGGATTTCGAAACCCGACTGTTCTACAAGCAAAACGCGGCCGAGCTGCTGGAGAGCGAACTGCGCAAGCCGGTTTATCGCTGCCGGCCCATCACGCTGGGCGCAAACACCGATCCCTACCAGCCCATCGAGCGCAAGCTCGAAGTGACGCGCTCGATTCTGGAAGTACTGCAGCGCTTTCGCCATCCGGTAAGCATCATCACCAAGAGCACGCTGGTGACGCGCGACCTCGACATACTCACCGACATGGCGCAACAGGACCTGGCCAACGTCATGGTGAGCATCACGACGCTCGACGAAAATCTCAAACGCAGTCTGGAGCCGCGCGCGGCCGGTCCCGGGGCGCGCTTGCGCTGCGTGCGCGCACTCGCGCTCGCGGGTGTGCCGGTGGGCGTGCTGAACGCGCCCATCATCCCGGTGGTGAACGACCATGAAATCGAGCACATTCTGGAATTGGCCGCGGAAGCCGGGGCCTGCTGCGCGGGTTATGTGCTCCTGCGGCTGCCGCACGAAGTTAAAGATCTGTTCCGGGAATGGCTGCATGCGCACCTGCCGGAGCGCGCAGCCCACGTCATGAGCGTCATCCGTCAGATGCGTGGCGGCCAGGATTACCAGGCGGAATTCGGCACGCGCATGCGCGGCACCGGCGAATATGCCGAGCTGATCGCGCGGCGTTTTGCGCTGGCCTGCAAAAAATTCCGGTTGGATAACCTGCGCCGCATGCGCCTGAGCTGTGCGCACTTTCAGCCCGCGCCGGGCGGCCCGCAACTGAACCTGGGACTTTAGGCTGAAAGCTAGTGCACGGCGCCGTGGTGCTTGCTGCCGGTCTCGGCCTTGAGTGCCTCGAGCTCGCGCGCCACCAATTTTGAATCCAGCAGATTGATCTCCACCAGACGCTTGAGGTGCGCGAAGCTTTCCGCATCGCGCGACTCCCAGGTGCAGCCGATGTGACCACCGTGCACATGCACAACCAGCGCATCCAGTTCCAGTTTGATGAGATCCGCGAGGTGCCACTCCACCCGTAACCGGTCGCCATCGGCAGGCTGCCAACCAGCCGGGCAGCGCGCCAGGAAGCCGCGGAAGGACATGTCCAGCATTTCGCACTCCTGCACCGTATCGCCCAGGCGGACACGGATGACCGAGGAGAAACGAAAGCGCTGGAAACGGCGCCGCTCGTGGCCTGTCTTGACCGACATGACGATTTCCCAGGGTGAAACAACTCGCATAGTATAGTCAGCTGCGCACGGCTGTGCCGCCCACGCTCACGGGCACAGGCACCTGCCGCGGGCGGCCGGGTCCGCCGCCAACTCGCCGCCCCCTGAAATTGCCTTCCCAGCGGCGCGCAAATCAGGTAAAACTGGGTCCGCCCCCCGTCTCGGGGGAAATTCGACGGACCGAAACGGCCCTTCCATCCAATCAGGAATCCCCCATGCAGACAACCGCCTCCGTCTCCAGGACCCGCTCGTTTTCCACCGTTTTCCTGATCGAGATGTGGGAACGCTTCGGCTTCTACGGCATGCAGGTGCTGATCGTGTACTACCTGGTCGAGCGCCTGGGGTTTGCGGATACCCGCGCCAACCTCACCTGGGGCGCGGCAGCAGCACTGATTTACGTCGCCCCGGCGATCGGCGGCTGGATCGGCGACAAGATCCTCGGCAGCCGCCATACGATGCTCACCGGCGCCATCGTGCTCGCCATCGGATATGCGCTGATGGCGGTGCCCGGCTCGAGCGTGTGGTTCCTGTTCTGCGCCCTCGGCGTCATCGTCGTGGGCAACGGCCTGTTCAAGGCCAACGCCGGCAACCTGGTGCGCAAAATCTATGAAGGCGACGACTCGCGCATCGATAGTGCCTTCACGATTTACTACATGGCGGTCAACATCGGCTCCACGGTTTCCATGCTGCTCACGCCGTGGATCAAGGACTACATCAACGACACCTATGGGCAGAACTTCGGCTGGCACGCGGCATTCGCGGTGTGCAGCCTCGGCTTGCTGGTGGGACTGAGCAACTATCTGGTCATGCGTCATACGCTAGCGCACATCGGCTCGGACCCGGATCATCGCAAGTTCAACACGCGCAAAATGGCGAGCGTGCTGGGCCTGGGAGTCATTGCGCTGTTTGTCGCCGCCGTGATCCTCAACTATGAGCTGGTGGCAAAGATTTTCGTGTACGCGGCGGGCGTGGTGGTGCTGGGAATCTTCGCCTACCTGATCCGCAACGGACGGCCCAGCGAACGTCCGGGCCTGATCGCCGCGCTGATCCTGACCATCCAGACCGTATTTTTCTTCATTTTTTATCAGCAGATGTCCACTTCGCTGAATCTGTTCGCACTGCGCAACGTGGACTGGAGTTTCGGCATTTTCGGCCTGCACCTGTGGAGCTGGAAGCCGGCACAGTTCCAAGCGTTCAATCCCATCTGGATCATGATTCTGTCGCCCATCCTGGCGTTCATCTACACGCACTTTGGCAAGCGCGGCAAGGACCTGTCGGTGGCGACAAAATTCGCCATGGGTTTCGCCATGGTGGCCATCGGGTTCTTCATTTACGGTGCCGCTGGCTATTTCCTGACCAGCCCGGGCAAGACCACATCCTGGGTCATGGTCTGGGGCTACGCCTTCGGTTCGCTGGGCGAGTTGCTCACCAGCGGTCTGGGTCTGGCGATGATTGCGCGCTACGTGCCCGCACGCATGGGTGGATTCATGATGGGAGCCTATTACGTGGCGGTCGGACTCTCCATGTATTTCGGCGGCATGGTCGCCACCGTCGCGAGCATTCCCAGTACCATTACCAACCCCGTGGAAATGATGCCGCTCTACACTCGCCTGTTCAATTGGCTGGGTGTGGCCGGAATCGTGTGCACGCTGATCGCGTTGGCCGTACTGCCGCTGATGCGCAAGCTGAACGCCGAGCACCACGCGCAGCCGCCCGTGAACAGCGCCACGGTCACACCGCGTACCCTGGCCGCCGAGGAAGACTAGGCGGCTGCCGCGGATCAGAGATCAAGGACCGGCATGACCGGGTCCTTGCGCGCCGGGAATTGCGTCAGTTCTCGGGCTTCAACTTGAATGCCAGCGTGTAACGCGGCGCGTAACAGATGCGGTTCGGCGGGCGTCCGACGTGGGTGATGCTGCCATCGAACACCACCAGCCGTCCCGGTCGCGGACTGACCGCCACTTCCGCATCCATCTGTGAATTGAAAAACAAGGTCTCGCCGCCCCACTCGACATTCCATTCCGGTGCCACGTACCACAGTGCCGTCAATCCGGGCTGGCCGGGAGAAGCGTCGGTATGCGTGAACAGCATGTCGCCGAAGCCGGCGTGGTTGCAGTAGCAGCGGTAGATGCGATAGTGCTCGCCGCCTTCAATTTCACGCACCGCATTGAGCGTGGGCTGATATACCGGCAGCCGCGGGGCGGTTTCCAGCGGGATGTTCAGCGCCCAATGCCGGAAACCGGAGGTCTCCGGGCGGGCCACCTCGTCACGCTTGAATGCGCCGCTTTCCATGGCTGCGGTCAGCCGGTAAATCTCCTGCTGGGCAATGAGACCGTCGTAAACCCGGATCGGGCGGCCCTCTATCTGATGACTGCGATTGGCTGGCATGCACCTGGCCCCGTGATACCGCGCAACGCGCTGAATCTGCCGCGCATGCGATGGCGCGGATTATCCGGCCGGCCTGCATGGGGCGCAAGCCGCGCCGGCGCAGACCCATCCGGAGGACTCAGCCCAAGACGTGCGGATTGCGTTTGCCTGTCGCTGCCGGGCCTCAGTCCCGCACCCCATAAGGCCGGACCGAGGTATCGAAGTGGATCCGGCAAACGCCAGCTCTGTCAAAGCTCCCGAATTTGCTGTCTCCTGACACGATCAGCGCTCTCCAGACGGCGATATCGATGGATAGCTGATACGCTCGCCATTCGGCCGAGCGAACGGCGTGAGTTTATGCACCTGGAACTTGGACGGCCCCATGATGTGGCGTACTTCGATGCCGCGCACCGTGAGCGCGTCGGCGATCATGGAACGATGGCAGCGCCATGGCACAGCTTCGGCACACATGATGGCCACAGTTTGCTTCCCGGCCAGGGCCATCAATTCATCCAGGCCGCGCGCGAATTCCACGGTCTGCATGTAATCCGCGTAGCCGCGAAAACTGGCGTTTCTCCAGCCGGTGTTCACCGAATCCTTGCGCGCATGCCGCAAACCGCCGAGTGCAACCAGGTGCGTGTAGGCAATACCCTGCGCATTGAGACTTGCAGGCAGGGTATCGGTGTTGAACTGCGGATTGTGACCCGATCGCGGCACGGTGCGCACGTCGACCAGATGCATAATTCCATGCTCGCGCAGCAAAGCAATCAATTCACCCAACGGGCGTGTGGAATGGCCGATGGTCCACACGATGGTATCTGACTTATCCATGCGAACTATTCACGCGTAAAAAAACGGGGCGGGTTGCCCCGCCCCGCGTCACGGTTTTTGTGACTCCAATCAGGAAGCGTCTGTGGTGCCGCCGATGTTCAGGCAGTTCTTGCCGCAACCGTGGTTAATGATGGTCGCAGCAGAAATGTAGGCCGCCACCAATCCGGTGAACAACTCCAGATAGCCACCGATGTTTTCGAACACGGTCATCCCCAACCAGCCCTGTAATGCATAGGCCAGTCCGGTGAGCCACGCTGCCAACAGGAACAGCGAACGTGCCCAGCCTGCTTTGAACGATCCGAGCCATACATAGAAAAAGAAAATTGCCCATACCAAGCCGAACCAGCCAAGGGTGCCGGATGAGTCGCCGGCGGTTGACGCATGGCCCATGCCGCTATGACCCAAGGTCAAAAACAAACCGGCAAAGCCAAAAAAGATGATGGCATCCAGGGTACGGCCGTGGAAGAAGCTCAGGATCGCCATGACGCCGAGCACCACGCTTCCAAGCGTGAACATCATGATCATGGCGTGCATGTTGGGACCGGCGACCCAGTGTGTGGGAGAGAGTCCCCCCATCCATAACGTCAGGCCGATACACATGAAACCAATCGTGGATGAAATGACGAGTCTGTTATTCATTGAATCAAC
>JAGXAZ010000078.1 GCA_018971365.1 Gammaproteobacteria bacterium
ACTGCAGCCCGCTGCGGCCAGAAAATCCACGAACCGGTACGCCTCGGTTCCCAGGCGACCACGCGCTCCCTGGCCCGGAAGCGATGTGATATGCGCCGCGATTCCCAGTCGGCGACGGCCGGATACGGGCGCCGGTGGTTGCATGCTCATTGCGCGGGACGCATCACGCCGTCGCTGCCCTGCACGCTGCCGCGGCTGAAGGGCTGTGCGAGATAGTCCGGCGGCGTCTCGTCCATCAGGCGGTACAGCCCGGTCAACTGCATGCGGTACAGGTGTTCCATGCGCGACACGCTCGCGGCTGAATTCTCGTCTCCGGGCCACCAGAACCAGTCCGAGCCTTCGCAGACCGCCAATTGCAACTCCAGGCGTTCACGCTGCCGGGTGTCGAACCGGCCCGCGGCCAGCGCCGCATCAACATGGCGTCGCGCTTCCACGAGGAAATCCCAGGCACGGTTCTTGTCGGGATGTCCGATCCAGGTGTCCAGATTGCCTTTTACCCAGCTGCCGGCCACGAGCTTCGTCAACGGCCGCACCGGCACGCCGGCATCATTTACGCATTGACTGAAGGTGGTCAGGCAAAACCGCGGGTCTTGAACCAGTGCGCGATACAGCGCGCCGAGGAATGGATAGCCATTGTCCGCATCGTGCTACCAGGCGTTCTCACCATCGAGCACGATGCTCACCACCCGGCCCGGCATTCATCGTCTTTCCCCGCGCCGGCATTACGGTTTGCGCATCCGGCGCACGGGCAACCACGGCTTGAGCGCTCGCTCGGCCAGCACCGGCCAGTGGCGGTTGGCAGCCGGACTTGCGGGGCTCGGGTGCGGGAGATAAGCGAGTGGCAACCGATCTCCCAGAAGCTGTTGCGCACGCAGTTCTGCGTAACGTCCGATGCCAACGATCGCCACCGGTTCCAGCAACTGCACCACCCGCGCCAAGGCGCGGTCACACACGGCCGTGAGCGCCTGCGCTTCACGCCGGTTCAAATGCTGGGGCGTGAGATTGTGATTCGCATGCAGAAACAACAACGGACAGTAATTCCAGACGAAGAAGCGCTCGAAGAACTGTTCGGGCTCACCGAAGCGGCGCTGTGCCCATCCCCACAGGCGCGAGCCGCTGCCCTCGTAGCGGTGACAGGCCATCCCCAGTATCGGATATTTCGGATGCTGGTCGGGCAAGGTGCGCGCGAGTCGGGATTCAATCCTGAACCAGGTGCGCACCACCGCGGGGTCGCCAAAAGGCACGCCTGTCTGCGCCATGCCCCAAGGCCCGGGATTTATCCCGAGCAGCAGTACACGCCCGCAGCGGCCGCCAAAACGTTCCAGATATTCACGCTGCCCGTTCCAGGCGTAGCGCAGCGGGTTGTAGACGTGGCTGGGCGTGCTCCACTTGAGCGCTTCCGCTTCGCGCCTCAGCCGGCGTACGGTATTCAGCAACGCGGGCCGCGCTGCCACAGTTCTGTGCGTTGACATTCGATTGTTGTTCCCGATTACCTGGATGCACGCCTCTAGGCCGCCACCATGCCGGTACGCTGCGCGCAGCGCTGCGCAAGTTCAGCCAGGACGTTCATGTAACCGATGTAGGCATCAGTACACACTCCAGTGCTGCGCTCGGCGTCACGAACCGCAACCCGCACCGCGCCAGCACCGCCCACCGTCAGAAACGACGCATCCTCACTCAACGGGTAGCGCGGCCGCAGGAAGCGGACCTGCGCACCGCACTCCGCCAAACCACGCGCCAACCCCTGGCTGGCCTTGCCCAGACCGCCGGCGAACAGCGGCGGGTATTCCCAGCCGACCATCAGGATCCGTGGACGTCTTGCAACAGGCCCACTTGCTCCTTGAACCGCAACAAATTCCAGGCACCGGACCCTACGCAAATCACAGCCGCCAAGGCGCTTGCCGCGATGCCTTGGTGAGCCCAACACACCCGGCATCGGCAGGCATCCCTTCGTTCCTATCTCATATGAAGCCGATGCCACGCGCCGGTAGCGGCACTATTTGCTTATTCTGTCGCCACCGCCGCGAGCCGCGCCGCCGCCGCGGCATCCAGCCACCAGATCAATTTCCCGGCCACCGGGGCCAGGTATTGCGCCGGCAGCACCTCGGGTTCAAACCGCCCTTCCAACACGCGCTGCGCAATCTCGGCTTTGGCCGTCCCGCAAGCGAGCACCCAGACCTGATGCGCGGCGTTCAAAATGGGGCGCGTGAAGGTGAGGCGCCATTCTTGCTGGGCCTCGATGTACTGCGGCACCACGCTGCGCAGAAATTCCCGCAAGGCGGCAGTGCCGGGGAACAGGGATGCGGTATGACCGTTCTCACCCAGCCCGAGCAGGATCAAATCGAAGCGCGGCACGCTTACCGTCCGGAACGCGGCCGCCAGCTCCTGCCGATAACTCAAGGCCGCGAGTGCCGGGTCATCCTCGCCGCGCATGCGGTGCAGCTGGTTCGCGGGCAGTGGTACGTGCTTGAGGAGCGCATCCGCGGCCATGCGGAAATTGCTGCGCGCGTCATCCGGCGGCACACAGCGCTCGTCGCTGAAAAACACTTCGGTGTGCGCCCATGCCACACGCGCATTGAACTCCTTCGCGGCCAGCAGCCCATACAGCGGCTTGGGCGTAGAACCGCCCGCCAATGCCACCCGGAATCGGCCGTGCGCCTCAATCGCTTCGGCCGCCCGGTGCACGAACTCCTCCGCGAGCATGCGGCAGAAGTCCGCGCTATCCAGGACGCGGCGATGAGACTCGGACTGCATCACGCCAATCACTGTTTGTTGGGGCCCGGTGTTGCGCGGTTGACATGCACTTGCCAGTCGTGATGTTCCCAGCCCCGCGGTCCGAGAAAACGCCGCGTAAATTCCAGGCTTTGGTTCACGCCCAGGCGCTTGAGATCAAGCGCGGCCGCGTGCCCGCCCGCAGCGAGCGGCTGGCTGTCGAGATCCTTGACATCCTGCCAACCGTCGTGACCGAAATGCAGCACGAAAGCCTCGCGGGACTCCACGGACAGGCGCACACCGGGACTCACCCGCTCACACGGAGCATCGTCGCGCCAATGCACCACAGGCGCCGGCTTGCCTGCCGCCTCGCGCCGCGCCGAAAATTTCCGATTCGATGAAGTCGTACTCATGTTTCGTCCTCCTCAGTCCTCGCTCATGGAGACAGTTTTACCTGCCAGTTGCGCCGCTCCCAGCCGCGTGGACCGAGAAAGCGGCGCGTAAAATCGATGCTTTGCCGTGCGGCAAGGCTGCGTGGATCGATGCGCACTCGGTGCAAGCCAAACGCAACCGGCGCGCTTTGCACATCCGCCACGTCCCGCCAGGCGTCGTGTCCGTAATGCAACTCGAAGGGCTCATGCGCCTCGATGGAAATTTGTGTGCCGGCAGGCAGATGCACGCACGGAGAGTCATCGCGCCAGTGCGTCACCTCCGGATGCGGCGCGCGCCGGAAGTGCTCGGCCACGGCCTGCAGACGCTCGATGGGCGCGCCGTGTTTCGCGGCCAGCGCGAGCTTCAGGAATTCCGCGTGCGCCCACACCAGCGGCATGGCGCTGCCGCTCGGCCGACCGGGCGTGAGAAACCGTTCGGGAATGGGGGCGGTGTCCCAAACCTGTTCGGGAATCATGCCGCCCGCGCTCGCCGCGCCGAGCATGGATTTGAGATACGGCAACGGATCTTCGCCGGCATCAATCGCATAATGGCCACGCTCTCCACTCAGCAACGGCCAGGCGCGGCCGATGCCGGTGCCGTCAAACGGCCGGCCGTCGGCGTGTTCGCCGTAGCCGTCCTCGTTGTAGCGGTGATAGAAAATCCCGGTCGGCGTAGTCACGCGCAGCAGCTTGTCCACGACCTTGACGGTGTCGCGGATGCGGCGGTCGTCGCGCGCGCGCAGGCCGAGCCGCACCAGGTACAGGAACTCGAGCCCCAGCAGGTCACGCGTGCGCACGCTCTCGCCGGCACGGTTCTTGAGGACGACACGGCCGCGCTCCGCAGTCTCACAAGGAGGCGTGATGCGCACATAATGCCCGCGCGTACCGTGTTCGTGATCAAGATCGGTATCCTCGGCGTATACCCAGGTCTCCAGTCGCGCGTTCCAGTCGTCGGCCAGCGACAGTGCGTATTCCCGCTCAGCAGCATCCAGGAACCGATGCGCGGAGCCCGCCACCAGTGCAGCAATTGCGGCGGCGAGCGTGAAGGGATTGGCGCCGGCGTTCTCTTCCCAGCGGTCCTGCGGACTGAAGGGTCCGGTGCGCGCGACGAATCCCAGCGCGGCACGCACCATGCGCAAGGCTTCGGGGCGCATCTCACCCAGTTCGCCGATCTCGTCGAGCTTGGCCGCGAGCAGTACCGGCAACGCGGCTTCATCGAGTTGAATGCCGGTCCAGAAGGGCCGGCCGTCGCCGAAATTGTTCTGCAGCCAATGACCGTCCGGCTGCTGGGTGGCAATCAGGTAGGCGAGCATGGCGCGGGCATCCGCACGCTGGCCGCAGGCGAGAAATGCGAATCCCGCTTCCACCGCGTCGCGCGGCCAGACCAGATGATAGCCGCCGGGGTCGTCACGACTCGCGCCCCAGGGAGTGCTTAGACTCGCGACCACCGCACCCGGATACGTACGGTCGTCGTGTACCTTGAGCACCATCGCGGAGCGGCGCGCTTCACGGGCCAGCGCCGGCGTCGGAGACGGGGCCTTGAGTCCGCGTGCCCAGCGCCGCCAGCCGCCGATAAAGCACCTGCGCGCAACCTTGTACCCGGAGGCCAGTGCGGACCGGGCAAGCGTGGCCGCGCCCTCGGGAGTGTTGGCAAACGCGAGCGCCAGTGTGCCGCTGGTCGCGGCCAGCTCACCGGTGAGCGCCACGTTGCCGGTGCCCGCCGAATCGTACTGCCAGGTCATGGCGCCGTGTTGATGGAAATCCTGCCAGCCGTCGGACACACCGACATAGCCGGCGCTGCCGCGAGCCAGGCCGCCATCCGCTATGAGCGCAAGTGCGGACTCGCCGTGCGCGGCCATGAGCGCCTGCGGCGCGACCCAGGCGGTGTTGTCGTGGCCGGAGCTGCCAAGATGCGGCGCGAGCAGCACATACAGTTTCAGACGCTCACCCAGCAGCCGGTAATGGATCAACACCGCGTCACGCAGCGGATCGGCCAGGAACTCGAGCTGCAACTGGTAGCGCGCATGTTCATGCAGCACGCGCGGCAGCGGTATCTCGGGCGCCGGCGTGCTCAGCCGGTAGCGATGTTCGCGCTTGACCTCGACCCAGAAATCCTCGCCCGCGACGATGAACCCCAGGTCACGAATCTGCGGCAGGCTGCAGGTCGGCCAGAATACTTCATTCAGAATGCCGTAACCGACCGTGAACCACACGCGGCTTGCACCGAGCGCCGTGCCGACCAGATCCTTGGAACTGCTCGCCCAGGTGGGCGCACTGCCGGGTTGGCCGGGAGCGTTCATGGCAGGTCACCCGGCGAGACGCGCACCGGTCGCCAGTGATGACCGGGTGCGAGCAGCCGGTTCTGCGCGGCCGGCCCTTCGGAGCCCGATGCATACGGCTCAGGCTTGCCATGGCGCCAGGCCGTGAGCACCGGACCGAGCAAGCGCCAGGCCCATTCGACCTCGTCAAAACGCAGGAAATGCGAGCAGTCACCGGTAAGCGCGTCGAGCAGCAACTGTTCGTAGGCGGAGAATTCCTTGTCGGGGTTGCGCGCATACGGCGCGGTCAGCACCACGGTGTGGGCGTCGAGTTCCGCGCCCGGCCTCTTCGCGTTGGCCAGCAGGTTCAGGCTGGCGTCGGGCTGGATGCGGAAAACCATCCAGTTGTTGGGCGCGGCCTTGCCGCCCGGCAGCGCATCCGGCACGTGCTTGAACTGCACGGCAATTTCCCACTGGCTGCTCGCCATGCGCTTGCCGCTGCGCAGGTAAAACGGCACGCCCTGCCAGCGCCAGTTGTTCACCTCGAAGCGCAAGGCAGCGAAAGTTTCGGTGCGCGAGTTGCCCGGAATGCCCGGCTCCCTGCGGTAGGCGGGCACGCGTTTGCGACCGATGCGGCCGGCAACATACTGGCCGCGCGCGCTATAGCGGCGCACGCTGCGCGCGGTGAACGGCACCACGGCGCGCAGCACTTCAACCTTGTGATCGCGCAACACTTCGGCATCCCAGTTCGAGGGCGGTTCCATCGCGGTCAGGCAGAAAAGCTGCATCAAATGGTTTTGCAGCATGTCGCGCAAAGCGCCCGCATGGTCGTAGTAGGCCGCGCGATTTTCCACGCCCAAGGTCTCCGGACAACTAATTTGTACCTGCGAGACATGTGCACTGTTCCAGAGCGGCTCGAGGAAGCGGTTGGCAAAGCGGAATACCATCAGATTCTGGGTAGTCTCTTTGCCGAGAAAATGGTCAATGCGCAGCAGCTGGTCTTCGCCCCACTGGCTGTGGATCTGCTTGCGCAAGGCTTCCGCGCTGTTCAGATCCGTACCGAAAGGCTTTTCCACAACCAGCCGGCGCCAGCTGCCGCCGGCTTTTGCGAGACCGGCTTCGCCCAGCGCCACTGCTGCGGTGCCGAACAAGGGCGGCGGCAGTGCCAGATAGAACAGCGCGCAGCCCCGGATGTGCTGCACCAGCGGAATCATCTGCTTGGCATCGAGGCCGCCGCTGATGTAATCCAGAGCGGCGCAAAACCGCCGCGCCTTCGTGCCCTGGTAATCCGGCGCAAACGCACGCAGCGCCTTGTAGATGTGATTACGGAAACGCTCGCGGCTCCAGGGTTCGATCGAATATCCCGTGATCCTGAGGCCGCGCGCGTAGCCCAGGTGATACAGCCGGTAGAGCGCGGGCATCAGCAAGCGCTGGGTCAGGTCGCCCGTGGCGCCGAGAATCACAAGGTTCGCACTCGGCACGGCCCTACTCCGGATCCACGGCGGGCTTTTCATCGTGGCCCCCGAACGCGTGGCGCATCGCGGACATCACCTTCCCGGCAAATTCGTCGTTGCCGCGCGAGGCAAAGCGCGCGAACAGCGCGGCGGTCAGTACCGGCGCGGGCACGCCCTCTTCGATGGCCGCAAGCGCCGTCCAGCGGCCCTCGCCCGAATCCGACACGCGCCCGGCGTAATGCGCGAGCGTGGCATCCCGGCTCATCTCGATGGCGGTCAGATCGAGCAGCCACGAACCAACCACGCTACCGCGCCGCCACACTTCCACAACATCGTCGAGCGGAAAGTCGTATTGATACCGATCGGGGTGTTCGAGGGGACTCGTTTCTGCGTCGGCTGCCTGCTTGGTTTTGCCGACGTTCGCCTGATGCAGGACGTTCAGGCCCTCGGCATAGGCGGCCATGAGACCGTATTCGATGCCGTTGTGCACCATCTTGACGAAATGCCCGGCGCCGTTCGGCCCGCAATGAAGATAACCCTGTTCGGCGGGTGACGGCTCGCCACTGCGGCCGGGTGAGCGCGGCGCGGCCTGAACGCCGGGCGCGAGCGCACGAAATGCCGGTTCGAGATGCGCGTAGGCCGCCTGCGGGCCGCCAATCATCTGGCAGTAACCCCGCTCGCGCCCCCACACTCCGCCGCTCACGCCGACATCCACGTACTGAATCTGCCTGGCGGCGAGCGACTTCGCGCGGCGTAAATCCGCGACGTAATGGGAATTGCCCCCGTCAATCACCATGTCGCCCGCATGCAGCAGCGGCGTGAGCGCATCCAGCACCGTGTCCACGACCGCGGTCGGCAACATCAGCCACACCGCGCGCGGGCGCGAAAGTTTCGCAACCAGCTCCGGCACCGAAGTCACAGCCTGCGCACCGGTCTTGGCCGCGGCATTGCGTGCCTGCGCATTGGTATCAAATGCCACGCAGGACACGCCGGCCTTCTCGAGCCGCTCCACCATGTTGACACCCATGCGCCCCAGGCCGACAAAGCCGAGTTGCAAGTGTACGTTTGACTTGCTGTTGCCACTCATATTTCGTTCTCCCACAACCGGAATCCGCCCTTGAAGGCATTGGCGTTGTTGCCGCGCTGCACGCCCTTGGGCAGCTTCTTCAACAGGCGCACGTTGCCGCCGCCCAGCACGATGTAATCGGGTTCGAGCGCCTTGCGCAGCACTTCGATTTCGGCAAACACTTCCGCCTGCCATTTGCGCTGGCCGAACCGCTTGAGCGCGGCTTCACTGACGTAGTCTTCGTAAGTACGGCGCTTGTACGGCAGGTGCGCGAGTTCCATCGGTTCAAGTTTGCCGTCCGCGATCATCGCGGTACCGAGACCCGTGCCAAGGCCCAGAAACAGCATGCGCCCGCCTTCGTAGCTGCCGAGCGCCTGCATGGCAGCATCGTTGATGAGTTTGACCGGACATGCAAAAGCTCCGGCAAGATCGAATCCCATCCAACCGCTGCCCAGATTGACCGGCTGGTTGGCGATGCGTCCGTGCACGATGAGCGCCGGAAACCCGATGCTCACCACATCATACTTCCAGCTCCGCAGGCACCGGTCCAGCCGGCTGAGCATTAGCGTCGGTGTCATGTGCGGGCCGGATGTGATTTTCACCTCGTTTTTCTTGCCGGTTACGCGCGCCTTCACATGGCTGCCGCCGACGTCCAGCACCAGCACGCGCTGGCGCTTCTGCACCGTGTGTGTGCGCGGACGTTTGCGTGCCGCGCGGTACCAGCGAATCGCACTGTTGGTCGAGGCATCGTGCGTCAGCGCCCTGGAAGGCGCTTCGATTTCCTCCACCACGCGCAGCGCGAGCTTCTTGCCAAGCTCCACGCCCCATTGGTCAAAGGGATTGGTGTCCCAGATCGCCGCCTGCGTGAACACGCTGTGTTCGTACAGCGCCACCAGCGCGCCCAAGCTCGCGGGTGTGAGGCGCTCGGCCAAGAGCAGGCTCGACGGCCGGTTGCCTTCCATCACCTTGTGCGGCGCGAGCCGCGGATCGGTGCCTTCGGCGCGCACCTCCTCCAGTGTCTTGCCGATGGCCAGCGCCTCGGTCTGTGCAATCACGTTGGCGAGCAGCAGATCCTGGTGATTCCCGAGCGGGTTGAGCGCGGTGCCGAACGCGATGAAATCGCAGGGAATCAGGCGCGTGCCCTGATGGATCAACTGATAGAACGAGTGCTGGCCGTTGGTGCCGGGCTCGCCCCAGAACACCGAGCCGGTGGCGTAGTCCACGTGCTGGCCGGCAAGCGTCACGTGCTTGCCGTTGGACTCCATGGTGAGCTGCTGCAGGTATGCGGGAAAACGCTTGAGGTAATGCGCGTACGGGAATACCCCGACCGTTGCGGTATCGAAGAAATCCGCGTACCAGACGTTGAGCAGGCCCATGATCGCCGGCAGATTTTGCTCGAGCGGCGCGCTCCGAAAATGCGTGTCCATGGCGTGAAACCCGCCGAGCATCTCGCCGAAGGCATCGGCGCCGATCGCGATCATGGTGGACAGGCCGATGGCGGAGTCCATCGAATAGCGTCCGCCCACCCAGTCCCAGAAGCCGAACATCTG
Organism: Gammaproteobacteria bacterium; assembly: GCA_018971365.1. Lineage (GTDB taxonomy): Bacteria > Pseudomonadota > Gammaproteobacteria > Natronospirales > REEB76 > REEB76. The sequence goes on from JAGXAZ010000078.1 coordinate 9,472, forward strand.
CTCGCTGGGAATGCCGAAGGCATTCACAGCCTGCTCGTTGGTGGAAAGCGC
>JAGXAZ010000186.1 GCA_018971365.1 Gammaproteobacteria bacterium
CTGAAAATCATGGCGCGCTGGCGCTTGCGCGACCTCAAACCGCATTTTCCCGCGGTCACCGAGGCGCGCACCCACTTGAGCATGGGCCAGCATTGCGAGCTGATGGCGAAAGAATGGAAATTGACGCAAAAAGAACAGGACGAACTCGCATATTCCAGCCACATGAAAGCCGCAGCCGCCTGGAAGGAAGGTTTTTACAACGACCTGGTCGCGCCTTTCAATGGCATAGATCACGACAACAACGTGCGGCCCGACACCACGCTGGAAAAACTCGCCAAGTTGAAGCCCGCTTTTGACAAGACTGGCGGTGGCACGCTCACCGCCGGCAATTCCACGCCCTTGACCGACGGCGCTTCCGCGGTGCTGCTCGCCAGCGAAGACTGGGCCAAGGCGCACGGATTCCCGGTACAGGCCTACCTCACACACTTCGCGGTGGCGGGTGTGGACTTCGCCGGCATGGCGAGTCCCTATCACGAGGGCCTGCTCATGGCACCAACCTACGCAGTCCCGAAAATGCTGGATGGCGCCGGCCTGAAACTGCAGGACTTCGACTTCTATGAAATTCACGAAGCCTTTGCCGCGCAGGTGCTGTGCACGCTCAAGGCTTGGGAATCGGCGGAGTATTGCCGCACGCGCCTCGGCCGCAAGGAAGCGCTCGGTTCGATTGACCGCAACAAGTTGAACATCAAGGGCGGTAGCGTGGCGCTCGGCCATCCCTTCGGCGCCACCGGCGGGCGCATCATCGCAGGACTTGCGAAACTGCTGGCGCAGAAAGGCCAGGGCCGCGGTCTGATCTCGATCTGCACCGGCGGCGGCATGGGCGTGACGGCGATTCTGGAACGTTAGCTCCAGCGTTCTCCGCCTGCTCGATCCGCTCCGCCAAAACTCCGACGAGCGGCGCGCCAAGCCGATTGACCACGCGATATCGTCATGCTCTACTAGTCCCGCAATCGCGGCGATGGAGTTCGCCCACAACCGCCGTCAAAGGCTAATGACTCCTACTGGACCCACAACGAGTTCAGAGGAGTTTTTTTATGGCCTGCCGCGACGCATGCCTCAATCCAGCAAATAGAGTGCGCGGCCACGCAACCGCAAAATCCAGCCGCGGCCTGAATGGTTCGCCATGAATTCCGTACTGTGGACTTACGTGGCGGTGGCGGTGGGCGGGGCAATCGGCTGCTGCGCACGGCTGGGCGTAACCCAGGAAGTGCAGACAATTTACGGACGCGACTTTCCGCTGGCCACGCTCGTCATCAACGTGTTGGGCTGCCTGCTCGTTGGATTTGTGTTTTTCGCCACTCTCGAGCGCCTGAATGTCAGCCCGATGATGCGCGCGGCGATCATCACCGGCGGATTGGGCGGTTTCACTACTTTCTCCACCTTCGCCATGGAGTCACTTTTGCTGATCGAGAACGGAGAAACCGCACGCGCCGTGCTGTATCTGGCGTTGTCTGTGGGGCTGGGGTTGACCGCCGCGTTCACCGGAGCCTACATTGCCCGCAGCCTTTGACCCAGGATCTGGTCATGAACAAAGACATGCAGGCGGTGCGCATTTACCTGAACGAAGCCGATCATGTAGGCAAACACAACCTGCTCGCCGAAATCATGAAGATTCTGCACGACCAGCACCGCGTCCACGGGGTTACGGTATTCCGCGGCATTGCGGGATTCGGAACCAAGGGTGTCGTACATTCGTCGGATCTGTTGCGCCTGACGGTGAAGCTGCCGCTGGTGATTGAATTCTTTGACGAGCCGGCGACCGTGGAGGCGGCAATCGCGTCGCTCGGTGACCTGATCCCTCCCGGTCACCTGATCTCCTGGCCAGTGCAGTGTCGCGTCAC
>JAGXAZ010000079.1 GCA_018971365.1 Gammaproteobacteria bacterium
TATCCCAGTTCCCTGAGCATCGCCTGCTGTCCGGCTGCGTCCGGACCAATGTGCCGACCGATGAATTCGCCGTGCTGTTCCAGCTCCGCCGACGTTGCATTGTCGTTCATGGGTAATCCGGTCACTGCGTTCATTACGGTTCAAGTCTCACAATAATTCAAATCTTGTGTTTACAATATAAAGGTCGAGTGAAAATCCCCCCGCGCTTTGCGCACCCCCCCTTTGCAAAGGGGGGCGAGGCGCGAAGCGCCGAGCGGGCAGCCACGGAAGGCTGCCCTGGACTTTCGCACGCAGCGGGATTCTGAAGTGCGAAAGAGGGGGGATTTGGCTCCGCTTCGGGGCTCACGTGTAAATATGTCGTCACAAGTCTTACGACTCCGGCATTATTGGGCTTCGTCAGCCAGCACTTTTTCATACGCCTTTGCATCCAGCAACTGGTTCAGGTCGGCGGGATTGGCCGGCTTGAGCCGCAGGATCCAGTTGGCAAACGCATCCTGATTGATGGACTCGGGCTTGTCGGCCAGCTTGGCGTTGCCCTCCAGCACCTCGCCCGCCACCGGGCTGTAGATGTCGGAGGCGGCCTTGACCGATTCCACCACCGCACAGGCTTCGCCTGCCTTGAGTTTGCGGCCTTTCTGCGGCACTTCCACGAACACGATATCACCCAGCGCTTCCTGAGCGTGATCGGTGATGCCGATGCTCAGGCTGCCGTCGTCACCGATTTTGATCCACTCATGGCTCTTGGTGTATTTGAGATCGGCCCGAATCTTGCTCATGTCATTGACTCCTGAATGCTTTGGACCGTGGGAGCGGTCGTCCCGACCGCGATGATTATGAAATCGCGACGGAGACCGTCGCTCCCACAATATCGGGGTTTCTACAGCGTCACCAATATCTTCCCGTTGCGCACGAACGGCGGTTTAACCACGCGGGCTTTACACAGTTTGCCGCGGATGTCCACCTGCATGGTTTCGCCGGCCGCCACCGGCACGCGTGCCAGCGCGATGGAGCGCTCCAGCGTCGGCGAAAACGTGCCGCTGGTGATTTCGCCTACGCCCACGCCGTCGCAGATCACCTTCTGATGTGCGCGCAGGATGCCCTTGTCTTCGAGCAGCAGGCCGATCAGTTTACACTTTGGTCCAGTGTCGCGCTGCGCTTCAAGCGCCGCCCGACCGATGAAATCCCGCTCTGCGGGATTCCAGGCCACGGTCCAGCCGAGGCCGGATTCCAGCGGCGTCACGTTCTCGTCCATGTCCTGGCCGTAAAGATTCATGGCGGCTTCGAGCCGCAGCGTATCGCGCGCACCGAGACCACAGGGCTTGACGCTCTTTGCGGCCAGCGCGCGCCAGAATTCTGGAGCTTTGGCAGGCAGCAACATGATCTCGAAACCGTCCTCGCCGGTGTAGCCGGTGCGCGCCACAAACCAGTGGTTATCAAATACCGCGGTAAACGGTTTCAGAGTCAAAGCCCGGTCGCGCATCGTTGACGGCAACAGGCTTGCAATCTGCTCCCGCGCATTCGGACCCTGCACTGCGATCATGGCGAGATCGCGTTCCGTCACTCGCACGCCAAAGGCTTTTGCCTGTTGCGTGATCCACGCCAGATCCTTGTCGTGGGTGGCGGCATTCACCACCATGCGGAACCAGTCTTCACGCAGGAAATACGTGATCAGATCGTCAATCACGCCGCCCCGTTCGTTCAGCATGCAGCTGTAGAGCGCCTTGCCGGGCTCGTGCAGCTTGCCAATGTCGTTGGCCAGAAGCTTGCGCAGAAAATCACGGCTGCGCGAACCTTCGAGGTCCAGCACCGTCATGTGTGACACGTCGAACATGCCGGCGTCGCGGCGCACCGCATGATGCTCCTCGATCTGCGAGCCGTAATTCACCGGCATGTCCCAGCCGCCGAAATCCACCATGCGGGCGCCGGCGGTTACGTGCAGGTCATATAGAGATGTGCGTTTGCCCATGAGACCGGGTGTTCGGGATGAAAACAAAAGGCGGGGATGGACCGCCGCCTCCTGAAAGTGCCGCGCGGGCCGCCAAGGCCCGCCGCGCGGGAACAAAATGATACCGGAAAGCCGCCGCGCGCACCACGCGGGCGGAAGCGGACTGTGGTGTGGCTAACGCGATGTCGCAAAGTGCTTCGCGGCTGACAGCCAAAATCCCCCCTTCCAATTTTCGCTTGTTGGCTGCGCTTGTTGGCTGCGCTTATTGGCTGCGCAGTCCTGCTCCGCCAAAAGTCCAGCCCATGCGTCCTGCATGGGCGCTCGCGGCGTTGCCGCTTACCCTGCTCTGTCGGAAAGTCCAGAGTGGCCCTGAACACTCCGCCATCCTGCTTCGTATTCAGGTCCAGTGCGGCCGTCCGTGGCCGCCCGCTCATCGCTGCGCGATTCGCCCCCCCCCTTTGTCAAAGGAGGAGGTCACAGAGTCGGGCCCGGAGCTTTTGTTGGAATGCGGCCGTCCATATTTGCTCCTTTGCAAAGGGGGGAGCGTGCTTCGCGCGGAGGGATTTAACGCAGCTGCGCACTGTTTGCAATCGCACTCAGGGACGCGGTTCGGGTTTGCCGGCCTGCGCGTCCTGAATCCATTTGTCCACGACTTCCTGCAGCACGGCGAGCGGCACGTTGCCGTGCTCCAGCACCGCGGCGTGGAAGGCCTTGATGTCGAACTTCGAACCCAGCGTTTGCTCGGCCTGCGCGCGCAGCTTCTGTATTTCGATCTCGCCGATCATGTAGGACAGCGCCTGACCCGGCCAGGCGATGTAGCGATCCACTTCGGTGTTGATGTTCTGCAGGCTCAAGGCGGTGTTGTCCTCGAAGTACTTGACCGCCTGCGCGCGCGTCCAGCCTTCGGAATGGATGCCGGTGTCCACCACCAGGCGCACCGCACGCCACATCTGGTAATCCAGATAGCCGAACTTTTTGTAGGGTGTGTCGTACAAGCCCATTTCGTTGCACAGCGTTTCGGTGTAGAGCGCCCAGCCTTCGCCGTAGGAGCTGTAGTAATCGAAGCGGCGGAAATCCGGCAGGTTTTTCAATTCCATGGCGATCGGGATCTGCAACTGGTGGCCGGGCCGGCCTTCGTGGCAGGTGAGCACCTGGATATCGTATTTGGGACGGGTCTCGGGTTTGTAGAGATTCACCGCCATATAGCCTGCGACGCTGCCGTCACCTGCGGGCGGCACCGAATACGCCGGATAGGTGTCGGGCGCGAGCGCCGCCGGGATGGGCCGCACGCCGTAAGTCACGCGCGGCAGTAACCAAACCGGGAAATACTGCATGAGATGCGGATCCACGTTCTTGGCGGCGGCGCGATAGGCCTCAAGCAGGTCCTGCGGATTCTTGTAATAGAAGCGCGGATTGGTGCGCAGATAGTGCAGGAAATCCTGGTAACTGCCCTTGAAACCGACCTGCTTGAAAATCTGTTCCATCTGCATGTGGATCTCGGCCACTTTTTTCAGGCCGAGCTGGTGGATCTGCTCCGGCGTCATGTCGGTGGTCGTGTATTGGCGCACCTGGTAGGCGTAGTACGCCTTGCCATTCGGCAACGCCTCGGCGGCGATGGTCTTGCGGCAATGCGGCAGGTAATCGTTATCGTAGTACTGCTGCAATTTGCGATACGCGGGCACCACCACATCCGCGATGGCCGTTTTCGCAGCCGCGCGCAATTGCGCCTGCTCCGCTGCCGGGATGATGGCGGGCATCTGCTTGAACGGCGCGTAGAACTGGCTGGCTTCCGGCTTGGCGACCACGTTGGCGGCAATCTGGTGCGGAATGCGCTCCATCACCACCTGCGGCTCTGTCATGCCTTCTTTCACGCCTTGCTTGAGCAAAGCGATGGTCTGATCCACATATACGTTGAGCGTTTGCAGGCGCTTGACGTAATTCTGGTAATCCTGAAGATTCTCGAAGCGCAGCGTGTGTGTAAGCGTGCTGAGCGTCTGGATGCCGCCCAACTGGTTCATGGGCATCAGGTAATCCTTGAACTGATAGCCTTCGACCGACATGTCGTAACGGTACTTGAACAGGTCGTAACTGACCTGGTCCTCGGAGGAAAGCTGGCTGCGGTCAATTGCGGCCAAGTCTCTCAGGGTCTGGATGTCTTCTTCATGTTCGCGCGCAATCGCCGCCAGGCTCACATCCGGCCAATTTCCGTCGTATTCGTGAAACCCATCCGCCGAGGCCTCCAGCGGATGCTCGCGCATCTCGCGCTGCCAGGCGGTTTGGAACAGCTTGTGCAACGCGACGGTTGCCTGGTCGTTGGACGACTGGTCAGATACCGCCCATGCAGGAACACTCGCTACCAGGGCAACACACAACACACAGAACATATTCAGCACGCGGTACATCGCATCACCTCTTTTAACTTGAGTTATCAGTATCCGTCGTGTGTATCGGACTGAGCCTTACGCTGAAACCGAACGCCTCACGCTCGGAATCGTTTAGGTTCGCTTTGCCCACTCCAACCTACAGAGTCTTCACACTCAGCATCCGGCCCAGAGCGATGCGCGCTTGAGAAGCATCGGGCTCGGGGACTTTGATCCGGTTCACCACATTGCCTTCCGCCAGATTCTCCAGCGTCCAGGCAAAATGCTGCGGATCAATGCGGAACATGGTGGAGCACATGCACACCATGGGCGACATGAAGTGCACGTTGATGCCTTTTGATTTCACTTCTTCGTGCAGGCGGTTGACGAGATTCAGTTCCGTGCCCACCAGCCAGCGTGTGCCGGGCTCGGCGGCGCGGATGGTGGTCTGGATGAATTCAGTGGAACCGACGTAATCCGATTTCTGGCACACCTCGAAGGCGCACTCGGGATGGCAGATGATCTTGGCGTCTGGGTATTTCTTCTTGAAATTGTCTATGTGCTCCGGGCGGAACATCTGGTGCACGGAGCAGTGTCCGTTCCAGAGCAGGATTTTTGCCTTTTTAATCTGTTCCTTTGTGAGCCCGCCCATGGGCTTTTCAAAATCCCACACCGCCATTTCGTCCAGCGGCACGCCCAGTTTGTGGCCGCTCCAGCGGCCGAGATGCTGGTCTGGGAAGAACAGCACTTTTTCGCGCTGCTTGAATGCCCATTCGAGAATCCCGCGAGCGTTGGTGCTGGTGCAGACAATGCCGCCGTGACGACCGCAGAACGCCTTCAGATCGGCGGCGGAATTGATGTAGGTGATGGGCGTAATGCTTCCATCAGGATCGAGCACTTCGGCCAGTTCGCGCCAGGCGGTTTCCACCTTGGCGAGATTCGCCATGTCCGCCATGGAACAGCCGGCGGCGAGATCCGGCAGAATCACGCTCTGGTCCGGGCGCGAGAGGATGTCCGCCACTTCCGCCATGAAGTGCACTCCGCAGAACACGATGTATGGCACATCTACCTGCGAAGCGAGGCGTGCGAGCTTCAAGGAATCGCCGGTCAGGTCCGCGTGGCGATACACCTCTTCGCGCTGGTAATGGTGGCCGAGAATCACGGCACGGCCCTTGAGGCGCGCCTTGGCGGCGCGGATGCGCGCGTCGCAGACTTCGTCTTCGAGCGAGGTGTAGAGATCGAATGCCAGGGCCGGTGTGGCCATTGCTTCACCTACGGCGGAACGCGACTTGTGAAGGGCGGGATATTTTACGCCCTTGGAATCGCGGCGAATATATCAACTCACAGACTGTATCCCCCTTTGACAAAGGGGGACGAAGCGCAAAGCGCTGAGCGGGTGGTCATGGGCGAATCGCGCAGCGATGAGCGGGCGGCCAAGGACGGCGGCACTGGACCTGAATACGAAGCGGGATGGCGGAGTGTTCAGGGCCACCCTGGACTTTCGGATAGAGCAGGATTGCGAAGTCCGAAAGGAGGGGGATTTGGAAATCAGAAAATCCTCCCTCACCCTCCTTTTACAAAGGAGGGGCAGAATCGCGGTCGGGACGACCGCTCCCACAATTCTTCATTGTTCACCCCTCACCCCTCACCCCTCACCCCTCACTCCTTCAGGCACCAGTTTCAGGATGGCTTCGCGGTCGGTGCGGGAGCTGGCGAATGCGATTGCCTCATCGCGCGGCAGCCAGCGGTATTCCGTATGCTCGTAGGGATCGAGGCGCACCGCGTCAATCGCCGGCAACGACCAGGAAAACACGTGCTCGACGTTTTCCATGGTGCCGGCGGCGAATTTCGCCCGCCACGCTTTGTGGATGGGGTAGCGGTTGACCACTCCGCTGTCGGTCAGACCGTGATCGGCCAGAAAGCCGGTCTCCTCGCGCACTTCGCGCAGCGCCGCCTGCCGTGGAGTTTCGTTATCCAGCAGGCTGCCGGTGACCGACTGCCAAAAGTCCGCGGGCACGCGCCGGCGCAGGCGCAGCACTTCTCCGTGGCGGGTGTAGATCACCACGAGCACGGATTCGGGACGTTTGTATGAAAATGAGGGGTGAGGCGTGAGGGGTGAGGTATTCAAGACAAAACCCACATTACTGCTTCAACAAAGACCAAGCAATCCTGATCCAAAATTGGACTGCCGGTTCAAAGGAAAAATAACCCATGGGTCTTTCAAGCATCTATCTCCTCACTCCTCACTCCTCACTCCTCACTCCTCACCGCCGCCTTTGGTGGCTTGCGGCAGGCGCAGACGGATATGCAATTCTTTGAGCTGCGCCTCGCCGACGGCGCCGGGCGCATCGGTGAGCGGATCGTAGGCGGTTTGCGTCTTGGGGAAAGCAATGACCTCGCGGATATTGGGCGCGCCCGACATGAGCATGGCGATGCGATCCAGGCCGAAGGCGATGCCGCCGTGGGGCGGTGCGCCGTATTTCAGCGCTTCCAGCAGGAAGCCGAATTTCTCCTGTGCTTCTTCCGCGCCGATGCCGAGCAGTGCGAACACCGCCGATTGCATCTCGTTGCGGTGAATGCGCACCGAGCCGCCGCCGATTTCGGAGCCGTTGAGCACCATGTCGTAGGCGCGCGCCACCGCGTGCGCGGGGTCGCTCTTGAGTTTTTCAATGCTGTCCACGCGCGGCGCCGTGAAGGGGTGGTGCATCGCCACCCAGCGTTTGGCTTCTGCGTCGTACTCGAACATCGGGAAATCCGTCACCCACAGCGGCCGCCAGGCGTTCTCCGCCAAGCCGCGCTCCTGCCCGAGTTTCAGGCGCAGCGCGCCGAGCGCATCGTTGACGATCCTGATCTTGTCCGCGCCGAAGAAAATCACGTCGTTGTCCGCGGCGCCGGTGCGCTTGAGAATGCCGTCCAGGGCTTCGTTCGACAGAAACTTGATGATCGGCGACTGCAGGCCTTCGCGGCCTTTGGCGCGGTCGTTCACCTTTATATAGGCCAGCCCCTTGGCGCCGTAGCGCGCCACAAACGCGGTGCACTCGTCAATTTCGCTGCGCGCGAGCGCGCCGCCGTTCGGCAGCCGCAGCGCGGCCACGCGGCCGTCGGGGTCCTTGGCCGGGCCCGCGAATACCTTGAATTCGCAGTCCCTGACCAGATCGGCGACGTCCACGAGTTCCAGCGGAATGCGCAGATCCGGCTTGTCGGAACCGAAGCGGCGCATGGCTTCCGCATAGCTGAGGCGCGGGAAGGGATCGGGCAGGTCCATATCCAGCACGCGCTTGAACAGGTCGCGGATCAGCCCTTCCATGATGGCGGTGATGCCCTGCTCGTCGAGGAACGAGGTCTCGATGTCGAGCTGCGTGAATTCCGGCTGGCGGTCGGCACGCAGGTCCTCGTCGCGGAAGCAGCGCACGATCTGGTAGTAGCGGTCCATGCCCGACATCATCAGCAACTGCTTGAAAAGCTGCGGTGATTGCGGCAGCGCAAAGAATTTGCCGGGATGCGTGCGGCTCGGCACCAGATAGTCGCGCGCGCCTTCGGGCGTGGCGCGCGTCAGCATCGGGGTTTCAAATTCGATGAAGCCGTGCGCGTCGAGATAAGCACGCAGGGTACGCGAGATTCCGGCGCGCATCTTCAGGCGCTGCTGCATCAGCGGCCGGCGCAAATCCACATAACGGTATTTGAGTCGCCGCTCTTCGTTGACGTCTTCCTCATCCAGCATGAACGGCGGCGTTTCCGCGCGGTTGAGGATTTCCATGGCGAGCGCCAGCACTTCCACCTTGCCGCTGGGCAGATTCGGATTTTCCGTGCCCTTGGGGCGGTGGCGGACCTTGCCTTTCACGCTCACCACGAACTCGCTGCGCAGGTGTTCGGCATCGGCAAACATCGCCGCGCGGTCCGGATCGAAAACCACCTGTACCAGTCCCTCGCGGTCGCGCAGGTCCACGAAAATCACCCCGCCGTGGTCGCGGCGGCGGTGCACCCAGCCGGCCAGTTCGATTTCCCGGTCGAGCAGCGATTCGTTGACTTGCCCGCAATAGTGACTGCGCATTCAGGAATTCCCGCTATTTCAAAAAACCAAATAACCACCACCTACAAGGTGAAGGTTATCCCTTGTCGGATGGAAACCGACTTTAATTCTCCCTTTCCCCTCGACGGGGAGAGGGATGTAAATAATTGCTCACGGAGCACGCGGAGGATTGTGCTTTGTAAATAAGGCGCGGCATGTTAAGGAGCGAGCCGCTCGCGTGCAATAGCCGCATCGGCTTTCGCGGGTGCGACGCGCGGATACGGCGGCACGATCACGCCCAGCGAGACGATCATCTTGAAGGCTTCATCCACCGTCATCTCCAGCTCAATCACGTCCTCGGGCGGCACCAGGATCAGGAAGCCGGAGGTGGGGTTGGGCGTGGTGGGAATGAATACACTGATCAACGGGCTCGGCGCCTTGACCCCGACTTCGCCGAGACTGTCGCTGGTCAGGAACGCCAGGCTCCAGCTGTCCTTGTGCGGGTAGCGGATCAGCACCACCTTGCGGAATGCCTTGCCCTTGTTGGAAAACATGGTATCGGAAATCTGCTTGACGGTGCTGTAGATGGAGCGCACCAGCGGAATGTGCTCCAGCAGGTCATCTGCGAGGCCGAGCAGAAAGCGGCCGAAGAAATTGCTGGCCAGCAGACCCGTGATGAACAGCACAATCACGATAACGATGATGCCGATGATCGCGCTCAGCCCGGGGATGTGGAATCCGATCAGGTGATCGGGCTGCCAGGCGACAGGCAACAGGCCCACCAGTCCCGAAAGATAGCCGGCGAAGAACTTGATGATGAAAATCGTGACGCCGAGTGGCACCCACGCCAGCAGCCCGGCGATCAGGTAGCGGCGGATAAGACTCTTGTGCGGACGCTTGTTGCCGGAATCAGCCATGCGCGTGGCTCACGAGGATGCCGAGGAGGCGGTCTTCTTGCCTTCGGCCGGTTTGCGCTTGGCGGATTTGTCGCTCTTGGTCTTGTCGGCCTTCGCTGTCGCGGTTTCCGCCGGCTTTTTCTCGGCCTTGTCGGCCGCCGGCTTGTCACCGTCATCCAGCACATTGTGCCGGCGCGCGGACTTGAAATCGGTTTCGTACCAGCCTTTGCCCTTGAGACGGAATCCGGCCGCCGA